>JBMDYE010000231.1:0-33003 GCA_048595135.1 Planktothrix sp.
TATCATGAGGTGGTCGTCGTCATGAATACCCATGGATTGGAACCGCGCGGCGCCGATGTGACGGTGGATGGAAGTTTAAACCCTCCGGGTTCAAAACTGCGGGTGTTGTATCGGGCTGATTGGACAGATGAACAACTCAAAGATCCTCCTACCAATGAATTTATTCCCATTGAAGCGGCTTCAGGCGGTCGGGCATTTATCCAGTTGTCTTTGCCGCCAGCAGGACTGGTGATTTTGGGTTAAGTCGCTAGGAAGGGGACCAGGGGACAATTCTTTTCTTGTCTGTAGGGACGGGGTAAAGAGCGCCCCCCCCAGGGCTGTTTCATTCCCCAGAAGAGGCTGCTAAAATTGGAGAGAAGCTTCTGGGGAATTAACAATGGAGACAAATCTAGTAGAAGAACTCAAAAAAATTAAAGACTTCCGAATAGATGAGGGAAAAAGACATCCTCTGTGGTTAGTATTGTTGATAGTTATTATGGGGACAATGAGTGGTTACTTAGGCTACCGAGCTTTAGGAGATTTTGTAACAAGGCACAAGGCGGCATTAATTCAAACTTTGAAAGTTCCAAAAGACCGTTTACCCTCTTATTCAACAATCCGTAGGGTGATGATGGGGATAGACTTTGAGGAGTTTATATCTGTGTTTAACAAGTGGGCGATCGCCAACAGTTCACCAGAAGAAAGAAGATGGTATGCAGTGGATGGAAAGACATTAAAAGGAAGTCATAAAGATGTAGAAGAAGCATATAAAGACTTTATACAAATAGTTTCTGTGTATAGTACAACGGTGGGGTTAGTGGTAGGAATGGCAGAATGGTTAAGACAAGAATCAAGTGAGATAGTTGTGGTGCAAAATTTAATAAAAACTCTAGGTTTAGAGGATGCTGTGTTTACCTTAGATGCCCTTCATTGCCAAAAAAAACCACCGAGGTCATTATTAACAGCAAAAACCAGTATATCATCGCGGTCAAGAAGAACCAAAAAAAGCTGTATTCCATATTAGAATCAAAACGGGAAAGCTGTGAAAGCGTAAGCGAGCATATTAGCGAAGATAATACAAAGGGAAGAGGGGTGAGCCGCCAGGTAGAAGTTTTCGATAATCTCAGTTGTATTAATCAAAATTATTGGAAGGGAATTAAGAGCTTTGTTTGTGTGACTCGAAGCGGAATAAGAGGGGGAAAGCCATACTACGAGAGAGTTTACTATATTAGTAGTTTACTGATGAGTGCGGAAGAATTCGGGAAAAAAATTAGAGAACATTGGTTAATAGAAAACCAGAATCATTGGGTAAGGGATGTTTTATTCCGCGAAGATAGCTCCAAAATTCGCTCAGGAAATGCTGCACAAAACTTCGCGATTATCAGAAGTATTGTTCTTAATCTTCTCCGAATAAACGGCTATCATTCTCCGACAACAACTCAAAGAATAATAGCCGACAATATCAATTATCTTTGCCTTTTGTGTACCTAATTTTTTGCGAATGAAACAGCCCTGGGGATTTCCCCGCCCCTACGACATTGAAAGAAGCGATCGCTTACTGATTTCCCACTAGAAAAGTGGTGGTTGTTAAATCTTGGGTGAGTTGAATTTCAATTTGTTGACCGGGTTGCAGCGTTGTTGGTTCAGGAGAAGTCGCCACACCCACCGCAGCGCCACCAATGGCACCTGCTAACAGTCCAATTCCTGAAAAACCACTCACCAAAAACACCCCTAACCCGCCAATTCCTGATCCGATAGCGACCTTCTCAGGACTCACCTCTAAGGAACCCGGAATCCAGTTCGATTCTCCAATAATCGGAATACTGCGACCTTCTAAATTAATCGCTGTCGCAATAAAGCGACTCCCTTTACTACTGGTTTCAAACCGTCCGACAATGGGGGTATCGGGGGGAATAATAAAATTGCCTAAACTATCGACCACGCCTCCCTGCAATAAGAGAACCTCCTGACGATCAGGACGGGGAGACAACCGCAGTCGATTATCCGTCGGAAACAATACCGTTAATTTCGTTCCAGAGGGAAGCAAAACCGCCGGAGTCCGCTGATCAAAAAATCCTTGGTTCGGGGGAAAACGGCGTAAGGGTTCACCAAAAGGAATCGAAGCCGCCAAGGGATCAGCACCAATCAATTGAGGATTCTGAGGAACCACAACCGGGTTAAAGGGAGGGGCGAAAGATTGCCCATAAGCTATGGGTTGGGGAACAGGTGCAACAACACTCCTTTGAGAAATGGGTGGCGTTAGAATGACGTTAGGTTGGGGTGAAGGCGGTATTGTCGCACTCGGTAACACCTGAACTTGATTCGGTTGTCGTACAGGAACTCGCACTAAATCGACGGAATTGTTTCTGGGGGGATCAAAACTCGGTGAAGCCGTTAGCCCTGGATCAAAGGGACGAGTTAAGGGTTGAGGTGGGTTTCGGCGAGTGGTGACTTCTCGGATCGCTTCTTGCACTGGATCAGCAGTTGTTGTCTGTGGCGTTTGGCTTCTGTCCTGACGTCGGGTTGTTGGTGCGATCGCTTCTTCTACCGGAGCTTGAGAAGTCGCCGGTTGAGGTTGGGGAGTTGTGGCTTGGGCAATAGGTGCAGGTTGTTCTTCTGGTAATGTTTCCAGCGTTGGACGCAATACCCATAGGTTATCTACACCGACCTGTCTTAAATCCAAATCTTGAGCATCCACCACCACACCGGGCGCGAACTCAACGATTAGGGTGGCTTGGTTTCGGTTGGCTTGCGTTAAACTCACTTGACGGACAACTCCGGTTTCATAGCGTTCTGTGACGTTAACGCCAACTTCAGTATTGGGTAAATCTAAAATTAAACGAGGCGGAAGGTTAGACACGGAAACACGGGGAGAAGTGCCTTCAGGAAGCAGCACTTCTACTGTTCCGGTACTGGGGTTAATTTTCCACTCACCAATGGTTTCTGCATGAACCACAGATAAAGGGATTCCTGCCGTTAAGCTCAAAAACACGGCAACACTAGACGATCTGAACAGCAGACTACCATACAACGCTGGAACGTCTGAGGCGACCATTGTTTGAAGCATTTGCCAAAATCTTTTCCTGAAGGTTTGCGTTTGCATGGTTCCTGCATTTGAGCTTTGGATGATGGATTTTTCTTATCATATTTAATGGCAAAATGCAAGAGCTAAAACGCTGAATGGCTGGATCAGGAGGAGGACAAATGACGTTAATCAGGAAGTGGAAGCGCTTAAACTCTCAACTGATTTTTGATCATCAATGGTGTCGAGTTCGACAGGATCAAATTGAATTACCCAATGGAACAATTATTGAGGATTTTTTTATTAATGTTAGACCGGATATTGCCTTAGTTTTTGCCGTAACCGAACAGCAAGAAATTGTGTTTGTTCGTCAATATCGGCATGGGGTAGAACAAATTTTATTAGAATTACCCGCCGGAGCTTTTGATCCGAATCAAGAAGATCCAGAGTCCGCCGCCTTACGGGAGTTAACCGAAGAAACCGGATATGTTGCTGATTCTTTAATTAAACTTGCCACTTTATATGATAATCCGGTTAAAGATACAAATTCTATTCATTTATTTTTTGCGAATCCAGTTTATTGCACAAAAGAAACCCATTTAGATTTAACAGAAGACATTGAAGTCGTCTTAATTCCCATTGCTGACATTATGGACAAAATACAACAGGGTGAAATTTGTGTCTCCGGTTCCATTGCGGCTGTATTTTTAGGGTTAAATCAGTTATCAGTTATCAGTTATCAGTAATCAGTGCAAGAGTGAGCAGTACATAGTGGACAGTACAGCGTGAGCTAATATCAGTAATCAGTAATCAGTAAAACAGTAATCAGTAATTGCCTGGTTTCAAGGTTCAACCTTGAAATCCGTTATTGAAGGCTCTGCCTTCTTAATTAGAAGAGCAGGCGGAGCCTGCATTCGTGACATTGCTAGGTTGAACCTAGCAACGAGAAAATTCTTAATTCTTAATTCTTAATTCTTAATTCTCCCTTGGTTCATAATAACGACAATTTTCGCAGGGGCCATCGGGATTAATAGCACAGCGAATATAGGAAGATTGGGCATTATATTTGCAGGTAATATCCCCAATTAAATAACCGATGCCCTCCACATATTGAGCATCCGCCGGCATATTTCGTTGTCGCCAGCTTGTAACAGGAACAGCAGTTCCAGCGCTTCTAATTTGTTGAATCGCCCTCGCTTCGACTTGACGCCGAAACCAGAGATAAATTAACGAGGGGGTGATCCCTATACTAACAATCAGAAGTGTTTGAAGTAACACGATGCTAAATCAACAAATTTTAAGTGAAAAAATAGATGAATAAATCCTTTCTCCTTTTGGACTCTCTAGCGAATTAACTTTAAAAAATAACCCACTAGATACAGTGACCCACACAAAACTTGTAAACGGTTAGCATCCGTAACAGCGGCTTCTAGAGCGGGGATCAAGTCAGGATAGATTTGACAATAGTTTAATTGCGGACACAAGGTTTCGGCAAGGGTCGCTAACGTTGTTGGGTCTGCAAAATTTGAATCCGGTACAGGAACTAAATATAAGCGATCGCCCGGTCTTAACAACGCTTTCAAAATAGCCGCGTGATCTTTAGTGGATAGCATTCCCATCACCCAACTGACGGGTTGATCTGTCAAACTATCCACATACTGACGTAATACGGACGCCGCCGCCGCGTTATGGGCGCCATCAATTAATAACCGATGTTCCCGCCACTGCACCCATTGTAACCGTCCCGGCCATCGAGTCTGAGCCATCCCTTGCCAAAGTGCCTCTGCTGAAATCTGCCACCCTTGCTGACGTAAAATTTGGATTGTTGCGATCGCCAAAGCCGAATTCATCAACTGCATTTCTCCGCACAAGGGTAACGGATATTCAATTCCTTGATAAGATGCAACCGGAATTTTGCTGATATTTTCCTCAACAACGAACGCCGGGTCTACCCAAGTCACCGGACACCCTAACTCATGACTGCGATATTCCACCACCGCCTTCGCCTCTGGGGGTAATTGTCCCACCACCACCGGACATTGAGGTTTAATAATTCCCGCTTTTTCTGTCGCAATTTGGGCAACCGTGGAGCCAAGTTGTTGCCAATGATCTAAACTAATAGAAGTAATCACACTCACTAAAGGACGATCACAGACATTCGTTGCATCCAGACGTCCCCCTAAACCTACTTCTAAGATAGCTACATCCACTTTTTGTTGAGCAAAATAAAGCCATGCAGCAGCGGTGATCACTTCAAATTGCGTTGGGGAGGGTTCATCCGCTAGGATTTGAAGTTTGACTTGCTGTAAAACTTGTAAAAAATCTGTCTGAGAAATGGGTTGTTCATTAATGCAAATTCGTTCCGTCCAATCAACTAAATGCGGCGAAATGTAGCGTCCAACACAATAACCTGCCTGTGTTAAAACGGAAGACAGATAAGCACAGACTGAACCCTTGCCATTTGTTCCTGCGACGTGGATGATAGGGACAGAATTCTGAGGATTTCCTAATCGCTCCAGAATCTGTTCGATTCGTCCCAGACCTAAATTCACCCCAAAATGTTCAAATCGTTGCAAAAATGTTTCAATATTCACGATATCAGTTGAAAACATCTAGTTTAATATGAAAATACAATTTTAAGGCGTAATTCTCATGAAACACTATCCGATGATTGTTCTTTCCTGGAGGAGAAAACCGTTCATCAATCAATAGGGAAAGAATCATTCTCACTTTTAACTGAATCTGGAAAGATTAGGGGAAGAGTTTACACTTAATATTGCTTAATATTGACATTCCGGCAGGGAGATCAAAGTGAAATTGCGGTTCGTCCGGTCTCGTATTCGTCAAGCTTTATATCAAGCACCGTTTTGGTCAGGTGGTTTAGTGGCACTTCTAGTGGTTATTACAATAGAAGCAGCCCGTTCTGGGGATCTTAATGTTCCTGTTCCTTTTCTATTGTTAGGCCTAACAATCATGTTATGTGCTAACTTAGGGGGATTAAAAACAGGATTAAGCTGTGCAATTATTATTTGTACTTATTTGATTTATCGAGCGAGTTATTATAACTCTCTCGTTTTTCTATATCCCGCTCCATGGGTCATGATTTTAGTGATTTTATTATATGTTTTAACTGCATTACTCTTAGGACGAACAACCGATAAAAAGAATACTTTGATTAAAACTCTCACAGCCACTCAAAAGGAATTAGAAGAACGATTAATCGAACTCGCAAAAATTAATGAATTACTAGACCGAGAAAACCGAGAACGTCAACAAGCCGATTCCGCTTTACAAAGTTTAATTTTAGAAACCGCTTCCGTCACGGGAATTGAGTTTTTTCCCGCCTTAGTTCGCCATTTAGCTAAAACGTTGGGAGTGCGTTATGCAGTGGTTTCAGAAATTCTCCTTGAATCCCCAAAACGAGCAAAAACCCTAGCGTTTTGGGGAGGCGATCGCTTTTTAGAAAACCGGGAATATTCTCTTCAAAATAACCTGTGTGGGCAGGTTTATAGAATTAAGAAAATGGTGTATTATCCCGATGGTGTCAATGAGACTAACTTAGCCGACTTACCCATTGTTTCCTATATAGGTGTTCCCTTATTTGGCGGATCTGATCAGGTGATTGGGATTTTATCTTTACTTCATGATCAGCCCATGAAAAATGAACATCGAACCCAATCCATGATTCATATTTTTGCAGAACGGGCGGCGGCAGAATTAGAACGGAAACAAGCAGAAGAAGCCCAACGGAAAGCCGAAGCAAAATATCGAAGTATTTTTGAAAATGCCATTGAAGGAATGTTTCAAACCACCGTTGATGGTCATTATATTAGTGCCAATCCCGCCTTAGCGAGAATTTATGGGTATGATTCCCCAGAAGATTTAATTCAAAATTTAACGAATATTCCCGAACAATTATATGTTAACATCAGCCAACGGCAACGGTTTATTCAACTGATGGGTGAGCAGGGTCAAGTTTCTGCCTTTGAATATCAAATTTATCGCAAAGATAGTAGTATTATTTGGATTTCAGAAAATTGTCGGGCGGTTCGAGATTCAGAGGGAAATGTAGTTTACTATGAAGGAACTGTTGAAGACATTACTCAACGCAAAAAAGCAGAAGAAAAGTTACTGTATAATGCCTTTTATGATGAGTTAACTGGATTACCCAATCGAGCGTTATTTATGGATCGATTGCAGCAATCCTTAGCCCATTCTCAACGTCGTCCGAGTGCCTTATTTGCGGTATTCTATCTCGATTTAGATCGCTTTAAAGTTATTAATAATAGTTTAGGACACGCCGTTGGCAATCAACTTTTAGTTGAATTAAGCCGCCGATTAGCTTGTTGTGTCCGAGATGGAGATACTATCGCCCGCTTGAATAGCGATGAATTTGCAATTCTGGTGGAAGATATTCAACAAGTTCAAGATGCTACCCAAATTGCTGAACGCATTCAATCCGCATTATCCCATCCGTTTCTCCTCAGTCAACAAGAAGTTTTTACCAGTGTTAGTATTGGAATTAGCTTTAATTTACAAAGTACAGGACGCCTCTATGAATCCGCCGAAGAATTATTACGAGATGCGGATACAGCCATGCGTCATGCTAAATATTTAGGGCAAGGTTGTCATCAACTATTTGACCAACGAATGCAGAAAAATTTCCGCAGTCGTTTACAATTAGAAACCGATTTACGACGGGCAATAGAACGGGATGAATTATTATTAAATTATCAAGTCATTGTTTCTTTATTAACTGGTGAAATTACTGGATTTGAAGCGTTAGTTCGTTGGAATCATCCGCAACGAGGTTTAGTTCCTCCTGGACAGTTTATTCCGTTAGCCGAAGAAACCGGGTTAATTGTTCCCATTGGAGAATGGGTTTTACAAACTGCTTACCGCCAAATGCGGGAATGGCAACAATCTAATTTAATTCAAGATACAATGACCATGAGTGTTAACGTAGCAGGGCGACAATTTTCCCAACTCAGACTTGTAAAAACCATTGAAGATATTTTACAAGAAACCGGACTAAATGCGAAAGCGTTACGGTTAGAAATTACAGAAGGAGTGATTATGGAGCATTTTGAATCCGCAACCACTCAGTTACAACAATTGCGAGATTTGGGGATTCAATTATCTATTGATGATTTTGGCACGGGTTATTCTTCCTTGAGTCGGTTACAACAATTTCCCATTGATATTTTAAAAATAGATCGCTCTTTTGTTAACCCGTTAGGGGGGAAAGCGGAAAGTCGAGAAATTGTCGAAACCATTATTAATTTAGCGGTGAATTTAAAAATGAGTGTGATTGCTGAAGGGGTAGAAACCCTCGAACAAGTGATGGAATTAAAACAGTTAGGGTGTCATTATGGCCAGGGATATTTATTTTCTAAACCTGTTGATAGCGAAGGCATTAAACGATTAATTCAAAATTATAATAGGGAACAGGAAGAAAAAAGCACATAATCGGTGTGAGGTTTCAGTAAATTCTAATCTTGTAGGGTCGAAAATTTATAAGCACCAATCAGGGAAAAAATGATCGCAACTCCCAATAAAATGGGTAAACTATACCAAGGAAACTGACTCAAATCATAAGCAACTGCCCTTAATCCAATACTGGTATAGGTTAAGGGGAGTAAATAAACAATCACTTTCAAAAATTGCGGTAAGGTGGCAGGGTCAAAAAAAGTTGCTCCTAAAAAGGACATGGGAATAATCAAGAAATTATTATAAAGTCCCACGGATTCTAACGATTGAACATTTAACCCCACAATCACCCCTAACCCGGCAAAAACCGCACAATTTAAAATTAAAACCAGTAAAAACAAAGGATTTAAAAACACTAACTTTTGCGTGAATAAAATCGCTAAAATAATCACCGCACCAGAGGTCATTAATCCCCGGACAATTCCCGCCGTCATTTTCCCCAAATGCAAAGCTAACGGATGCACAGGTAACAGCAATAATTCCTCAAAGGTTTTCGTATAAATTCGTTCTCCACAAATCGAAAAAACCGTTCCTGCAAAGCTAATCGTCATGGAAGAAAGTGCCACCATTCCAGGTAACATAAATTCTAAGTAACTGCCCCCTATTGCCGGTTTTGGTAACGAACTTCCTAACCCCAACCCAAAAGCTAAAATATAAATTAAAGGCGAAATTAGCCCCGACGAAGCAACTTGAAAAATTCGCACCCGTAAATCTAACCAATCTCCCCAAAATACCGTTAAACTATCTTGAAAAATTGTTTTTAATTCTGCTAATTTCATAATTCTGAATTCAAGTTAAAATCCGTCCAGGATATTGCTAGTATGTCTGATAATCACCGTACAACTAAGGAGTCGTGTCAGGTCGAAAGTCTCAAGCCCGGTTCTAAAGACAAGTTTAGATGGTTACATCTAAGCTTAGTTTAACAATTAAAGGGAATGGCGTAAAGCTTCCTAAGATAGGAATTGTTAAAGCCAAGCTCCCAAGAACAATTAGCAGCCTAATTCAAATAGAAAGTGTTTTGGCTCCTTTAATAAAAGTTTATTTATGATTTATTCTAATTTAGATGTAATAACCTCAACCGGACGCAGTATCTTTTTGTCAATTTGGAATCCTTGACGAACAATTTTTGTAATGGTTTGAGGCTCTAGATCGTTCCTTATTTCTCGATCCACGACTTTACAAATTTCAAAATCCGGTTGAGTTGCTTCAAATTCAATAGGAGTAACTTGTCGTCGATGCAAAATGTTAAGTAATTTTTTCTGAATACTACTAATTGACCTCGGTAAACGTTGAACCAATTGAGGGCTATGTTCAGGATTAAGATGGATTGATTCTAATAAAAAATCTAAGGCATCCACCACTTCTAATAATTCCAGAAACAGTTTTTCTTTCTCCATTTGCTCCTGAGATTGTTGTTCTCTCAGGGTTTGTTGTAGAGAAGCTCGATCTTTAAGAAGTTTCCCTAATTCATGGATGATATTTTCACGCAATTCTTTGGGAAATGCCAGGGTTTTATGAAAGTTGGGATTGCTGTTATTTTCCATTATTGTTGATTAATCCAATTTAAATTCAATAGAGTGAAAGAATTGTTCTCAGGTGATAAAGTTTATCCTATAGCGCTACGCGCTAGGCAATAGGCACTCTTGCAATAGTAAGGCTGTGAGTGGATTTGAAGATTTAGAAATGTCCTAACCTTGTTGCGTAGTGCTATAGCTTTTAACTTGATTTTTTAAACAAAGCCAAACCCAATTTTTGATCAATATCCCTGTTTTTTTTATGATCTTTCATCAACTCTTGTAAATCGTCAAATTCACCTAAAAATTCAATCGATTCCGGCGGGTGTTTTAATTGAGAAAAATCAACCCGATTCAACGGTTGAATTGTCGGCAATATTGGGCTGAAATAGTCCGCTAAAAGACGTTCCTCTGGATTCATTAAGGTTTTTCTTGCCTTAGCAATAATATCAGCCGAATATCGACGTTTTTTCATCGCTAAGGTAAAGGCTTTCGTAATCTCAGCAGGGGAGGCACTGGGAGAAACCTCTAACACTTCATAAGGATTAGGATTTGACAGTTTATTTTCCATGATCAATGTTCCTATTAACGTAATCTTAATTGAGAATAAATCGGTTGAAAAGCGGGTTCATTGGGGCAGAGTTGATAAGCAAATTGTCCCAGTTGTAAAATCAAGTTAGGATGAAATTGACCACTTTCTGCTCCTTTTAACAAAATTAAAATAAAGTGTTCTGCTAAATAGCGTCGAATTAATTCAAATTGACAATATTTAGCTCTTTTAACGGCATCTTCAAACCGATCAGATTTCATTAATTTATTAATTTCATTCATTTCTACACCCATCTGATATAGTTCTTTAACATCCTGATCATTAGGAAGAAGTTCATAAGCCCATCGAGTTAAATTATACAAATCTTCAAAACTCAATTCATGCTTTTCAATGCCTGCTACAAAAATTTCTACACACAATTTAGCGACTCTAAATTTAATCTCATCATTCTGGGATTTTTTAGCACGCTTCACCGCATCTTCAAACTTATTCTGTTTGAGGAGATCGTCTAATTCCTCAGCTTCTATAATATATTCGAGTTTGGGAATTAATTCTAAAATAATAGGATGTTGTGCCTCGATTTTTTGAAGGTCTTGCAGTTGCTGTAACGCTTGGTTGCTATTTATTTTTTTATCCGCTAAATTCTTGCAAATCTGTTCGGCTTTATATTGCACCCAATAGGTACGAGAGGCGGGTGTATTCAGCAGTTCATACCAAAATTGAGCAAAATTTAGATGCTCATCAAGATCGGCGATCGCTTGTTTTTGAACCCCACAAAGTCTATCAATTTCATTGAACCATTGGGAATTAGCTCTGAGTTCTGCTTGTGCAGTTTTTAAAGCAAGCATAGCTTTTTTCCAACAATTTTGCTGTAAATAATAACACCCTTCTGAATAGGATAAAAATGAAGTTGCAAATTGCTCAACTGGGTGATTAGAGAAGGAAGAGGATTTAATTTTTATTGCTCGTTCTAAATCCCCTTCAATCGCCGCAGCAACCGCTAATCCTAACGGTGTATAAAGAGAAACGAGAAGTTTAGCATTGAGGGGGGATGAGTTGACAAGTTGTGGGGGATCTAGGGTTTTTAAAGAAAATTTATAATGTTCGTAGCATTCGGGTAATAAAACAAGATTTTTCAGTTTTAAAGCTTGATTAGGACATTGTTCAATTAAACGCAAAGCAACGGTATCTCGACGAGTGCGATCGCGCCATTCTAAATACTGATTAGGGTTGCTCTCTTTGACTGCATAAACAGAGGTTTGAAGTAAAGATTGTAAAGCTGAGTTGACCGCTTTTAAATCAACAGTTTTAGTTCCTAACCAAGGAATATTTTTGAGTACCGGATCACGGGAAAGATTCGCTAAAGCTGTTGCCCCTACTCTCAGCCAACTTCCCAACTGAGTAGAATCTACTTGGGCGTAATAATAACAAGCGATCGCCCAATTATGCAAAGATGTAATATCCGGATTTTCTAACCATTGACTTTCCATTCTTTCAGCAATTTTCTGCCAGTTTTTATCTGTCCAAATTGCTGTTTCTAAGCTAGGCTTAATATGCTGTTCTAAATTCGTTTTAACAATAGGATCAGCACCATACAGTTTAATATAATTGAGGCTGGCTGTGTGAGCCAAGGTGAGTTTATCTTCATCCACCGATTGTTCAATTTCTCGCAGCACAAGTAATTTTTTGCGCTTAATTAAAGCCTGGATCACCTGACGTTGGTTTTTAATCTTTGCAGGAGATAAAGATTGCCATTCTCGATCCGCTTGCTGTAAATTTCCCTGTTTTGCTAAGGCAAAACCTCGCAGATAAGCTGCTTGTTCAGTGGGAATCATCGCCAGATGAGAAATCGCCTGAGTCCAGTTTTCTTGCTTCAGATTAATCAAACTTAAACGAATGCGAGTTTCAGATAATTCCGGTAAAATTTTTAACGCGTTTTGATAACAAGTTTCAGCTTGAGATAAAGCTCCGGTTTTTTCCGCTAGTAATCCTTTCTGGAAATAGTTTTTGCCTTGAATGACCCGCCGTAATTCTTTAAGGAGTTGCTCGCCATCAAAACGAGAAAATTTAGCTTGAGCAGGTTCTAATAAAGAAAGTGCCGATTGAAAATCACCCAAGACAGCCGTTTCTCGAACTTTATTTAAGGTTAGTTCATATTTTTCTTGCTGCTTAACTCGCGATAAGCATTTTTGAATGCCTGTTTCCACAATTGTTATTGGAAATAGCTGTTGGGCTTCCTTGAGTGTTGTTAAAGCTTGTTTAAAAAACTTGTTATTCGCTTCTGTTTTAGCTTTTGCTAACAAGCCTTGAAACTGATGACGACGTTTAATTTCAGTTTGACAACGATTAATGGCTTCTTTTACACTCGGATCATCAATTAAACTTTGACATTGTTGATAGAGTTGCACGGCTTGAGACAGTGCGTTAATATCCATTGGATTCTTCTCATCCGAATTTTCAGACCATCGAGCCGTGAGGATGAGAGATTGAAATGTTTTGACTTGACCTTGCCATAGTTCAACTTGGGGTCTGAATTGTTCGAGTAAATTACCCATAGCCCAGATGCGGAATATGTTCTCAAAAAATGAGGGGGATAAAGACCATTGAGCTAAAATTTTTTGACCTAATGTGACCGCCTGAAATAGTTTCTTGCGTTCTGCTAAATTTCGCGCTTTTTTGGCATCTTCTTTAGATTTAGCGGCTTTTTTAAAAGTATCAACAATTCCTACACCGCAAATCTTATGAGTCAGGAAATTCAGAATATCTAAAAGCTGTTTCACGGGCAATTTTCCTCTAAATTAGGGATAAACAATCTTTCTCCAATTTCAATAGCATTTTCTCGATTTTTTAAGCTAAGATTTGCAGCAACAATTTTTGGGAAAAGTTGACTTTTTCCATAGAAATTAGAAGCAATTTTAGAGAGGGAATCCCCTCGTTTAACTGGGTAGTAGAAACCACCACAGGAAACGGGGACGGGTTGAGATTTGCTCCCACTGGGTTTCAAAGTGTGGGGGGATTGAACTGAAGTCGCAACGGCAACGGGGGGAGAGGCTTGTTGTGCTAACCAAGAATTCCCCATCGCCCCTAATCCAATGCCGAGAATTAACATTAAAGCCACAATGAAAGCTGAAAAAATCGATAAGTTTTTCTTGGTAAAATCAACATTTTTTTCCTCAATTATGGGAAGTTTTTTAAGTTGAATAATCAGGGATAAATCCGTTTCGCAATTGGGGCAAATATTGCCTTCAACTTCAGGGCGATCGCAGACGGGACAAGTGAGTTTAAGCATTATTGAGTTAATCCTGTAGCAATAGTTCCTGTGGGTAAATCTCGGTCTAAATATTGCAAGATTAAGGGTTGAAGTTCGCTCCAACAGCGATTGGCTTCATACTGATCACCCCGTTGTGAAGCATTCAACATTTGAGAGAATTTCATGTCCATAACTCTCGCTTGACTGGGATTAATTTGATAAGTACGACCAATGGTTTCTCGAATAATCCAAAACCGCTTTATTTCATCAGGAAGATTATCAAATTCTCGTTTGGCATCTTCTGATAATTTTTGCAAAGCCGAGCCATCATTTCGTTCTAAAGCTTGTTTTAACTGGCTGACTAACTGTTGCAAACGTTGTTTTTGATCGGGATGCAACATCAAGTTACAAGCTTCTAAAACAAACTCAAAATTAACTAGATAAAATTGAGCAATATCCCGTTCTTCACAAGCAAAGGCATCTAATTCTTTTAGCTTATGTTGAGCCGTTTTTAAGCGATCGCCCTGGATATTCCCATTCAAATAAATTTGATTAGCAGCTTTAACAATCTCTCCCGCGATTTCATTGGCTTTTTGAACCCCAACCTCCGTTAAATTTCCAGCTTGATTCAGTTCTTTAATCCGGTCTTCAACTTGCCAAGAAATCTGCTCATCTTCCCGACCCCGTGAAAAAGAACAACTGACTTTAATGCTAGAATTATTCTTGAGAGTTGCTGTGAGTTGTAAAGAGTTATTTTTCTCATCTAATTCAACCGCAACGATCACTTCTGTTCCCTTTGGATAAGCTTTATCTAATGCTAACCACATCTCCCCAATGCGTTCATCTCGCTTAACGTGATCGAGATCTTCACTTACTTGATCAGGACTAAAGAATTTAAAATGAATTAAACGTTGTCCATCCGCTTCTGTTTTGAAGGTATGAAATTGTTTAATCGGAAGAATATCCCCTGGTTTAATCAAAGGAAATCGGGGATGATCGACTAATTCAATACAATAATTTCGGGAAACCGTTGTTACTTTTTCCGTTAAACCCGCCGCTACAATTGCAGCGCCTTCGGCTACCGCTAACATCGGGCGAGGATGAACTTTAACTTGATTTGTAGGAAACGCTTCGCGGATTTTTCGTTGAACTAAAGGAACTTGAGTGGAACCTCCCACCAAAAGAATCACATCAATTTGATCTAACGGATACTCAGAATATTTAATCGTATCAACACAAATTTTGACTGAGCGTTCTACTAATGGGGTAATTAATTCCTCAAATTTTTCACGAGTTAAGGTAACATCAATATAAATTGCCATTCCCAGTTGATCAAACAAAGGAGTTGCGGTTTGAATTTGGGTAACAGGTTGAGAACTTAAATCAATTTTAGCTCGTTCTGCTAACACTTTCAGTTCACCCAAAAGGCGAACCCGTTGATAATGGGGCATTCGATTAATTAATGTATCAATATTCTCTAATTCTTCTTGTCGCGCCACTTCTTGTTTCACATATTCGATAATACAGTTATCAAAATCATCTCCCCCTAACCACAAATCTCCTGCTTTTGCAGATTCAATAAATTGATTACCAACGGCTGTAATAATAGAACAATCTAAAGTTCCCCCGCCAAAGTCATAAACGAGGATAGTTTCTACCTCCTCAGAATGAGGATTAAACCCATAGGAAATCGCCGCCGCCGTGGGTTCAGGAAGTAATTCTCGTAAAGTTAATCCTGCTTTTTGAGCAGCAACTT
Organism: Planktothrix sp.; assembly: GCA_048595135.1. Taxonomy (GTDB): domain Bacteria; phylum Cyanobacteriota; class Cyanobacteriia; order Cyanobacteriales; family Microcoleaceae; genus JBMDYE01. The sequence goes on from JBMDYE010000231.1 coordinate 15,562, forward strand.
GAGTGGCGTAGCGTTGTTTATCATTAAAATAAGCGGGAATGGTAATAACGGCTTGACTAATTAAACTTTTTTGTCCGATATTTTGCTGAAATTGTTGAGCATTTTGTACGACTTTTTTGAGGATTTCCGCCGAAATATCTTCCGGTTCATATTCTGTTCCTCCTAACCAAACGGATAAGCTATTTCCTGTTCCTTTGGTTGATTGGGTAATTTTATAATGAAATCGAGACAGTTGTTGTTGAATAACGGGATCATTAAATCCCCGTCCCATTAAGCGTTTAATAGAAACAATAACTTTATCCGTATCTCCTTGACCCAGTTGATTATACGCTTTTTCTCCGACAACAATCTTGTTTTGATCTACCGCGACCATTGAACGAATCAGTTGTCTTCCTTCTTCATCTTTAACCACTTGCGGTTGTTCAGAAAATTTAAAAGCTGCTAGAGAATTTGTTGTTCCTAAGTCAATTCCTACGATATTACCCATGATAGATTTCCTAATTCAAGTTAAGGTTATTCTTTAGATTGTTTAGCTAGTTTTTCTGATCAAATTAAACGTTTATTTCCTCCTTAATTCTGGAATCTTTTTAGCAACATAAGCATTACTGCACAAGAGTTTTTGAGCCAGTAATTGTTTGTGTAAAAAGTTAGGGGGAAAATGGGGGGATGCACCGCCTAATCCTAAACTGTGGATTACCTCTTTGGCTGCAATGGAACGATAATCGAACCCCATTGAATCAGCCAAAATAGCGCGAGAAGTATCCATTTTATTGAGATTCAAAGCTTGTTTCCAGTAGCTTAAAGAAGCATTAGTTTGTAGGCTGGCGGTTAGGGCTGTTGCTAATTTTAAGTTCGCCCAATAATGATTCGGATCTAAACTCAAGGCTTGCAAATAACATTGACAACTAATGACTAAGGATTCTCTAGCATGAAGCATGATTTTTTTGGCTCTTTCTTTAGCTTGTTCTGCCCCTACATCTTGGGCGAATATTCCCATTTTTTCAAAGAAGTATCGATCATATTTTTCAGCAAAGATACAATCTCCCCAAAAAGAATCATAACTGTGATCATAAGCTTCTCCTGCTTGATAATATTGTTCACTATTCGATTGAAATTTAGCAATTTTATAAAGCTTATACCCTTGTAGATTTAGTTTTTTCATCCGGTTGATAATTGTTTCATTGATTAAATTTTCAGCCTTATTTTCCGCTGTAATATCAAAATCCATATCTTCAACATATACATGATTATTAGATTGATTAAAATTGGAATTCTCATTCCCAAAATTATAATTTTTGAGGGAAGTCTCGGTTTCTGGTGCAGCGTCAACGGATAGAGAAGTAGATTGATTCTGATTCGGTTTAACTTTTGGTGTTTTACTTATTTTGGCGTTTGATTGAGGAGAATAAGCTTGTTTGTATTCTGTAAAACCCGCTTGTTTAAGTTTATCTATTGCTCCAAGGGCTGGCAATATTTTATACAAAACCCATACATTAAATAAGTTACGATCTAAAATAGAAAAAATACAAAGAAATATCATTATTTTTAAAGCAGTTTTAGACAGTTTCTTGATTTTAGAATTAATGAAAAAGGCAATTATTACACCAAAAAACAATGTGAGCAATATTGAAAGTATTGTTAATACAAATTCTTCACCATCCGTTTCCATGATTGCAACATAAACAATAAAAGATAACCAAGCAATGATTAATAAATTGAATTTAATTAATAAGTCAATGGCTTTGCAAGCTTCTAAAACTTGTTGATGAGGATCAGTTGGTGAACCAGGAACGGGTTGATTATTCCGAAAAATTTCTAACTGTACAATAGGAGGAAAATTATGAACTTTTACTAATCGTATTTCCAACTTAGAACCATCATTTAAGATAAAAAAATCTTCTTTTGAATCAACTTTTAAACTGGGAATTCTCCCAATGTCTTCACCATCCACCCAAATTTTGATATTTTTAAAAAACAAAGAATGAGTAATAACTAACCTTTTTTCTCCACCATTTTCTAAGGAATATTTATGACGAACCATAAGTAATTTGTCCTAATTTTTATTAAGGATCAATCAAGTATTTAATTCAAGATGCTGATGTGTGAGCAATGGTTTTAAATCTTGCTCACGATTTTTCTAGCTTCTAATAACCCTGAACCTAAAGGGCTTGGGGTTGTTTTGAACCTGCTGTAACCTCATGACGAGTTGTAGAAGCTGAAATCTTGACCTGTCTATCTATTGGTGTCTGACAAATGATTTACGCAAATTTCCTAAAAAAATTTTGCTCCGGTCTTCAGAAACCTATGGAGACTCAGAAACCGGGTTTCTTCAGTCATCTTTCTATTAAGCAGAAAAGTTATTACAGAAACCCGGTTTCTCGATACCACTGTGGGGATTCAGAAACCGGGTTTCTCGGCTTGTTAGGGTTTGCAACAAGAGCTTAAGGGTTCATCGGCTAAACTTTCTAATTCAACAGAACGTAACAACTCTTTCCACTCCTGTAAAAGCTGTTGATCTTGCGGTTTTTCTTGTCGCAATGTGGCTAATAAAGTGACGGTTTCATGCCATAATCCGTTTTGAGCATAAACTTGAATTTGTTCTAAAGGTGTATTGGCTTTTTCTAACTGACGGGTTAAGGTTTCATTGGGATTAATTCGGGCGATCGCCCCTTCAACTCCATCATCCTCCGCCCGTAATCTCGGATTACATTGATAGAAAAATTGCCAACGATATTGTTTACCGACTTCTAACATCGGTGCAGATTGAGGTAACTTAAATTTGACAATTCCAGGAGTTCCGGTTAGAGGCATTCTTTGTTTAAAAATTTCATTGTCGTCTTCATCGAATAACACAAACTCTACGTTTCTTGCTGGAGTTGAACTGTAGGGAACATAAATCATAAATGTTGGATATCCCGATAATGTTAACCCAATATTGTATTTAGGAATTAATGCAGTTAAGGGTTTAGAAACAGCCGGACAATTCGTTCGACCGGAGGAACCCTGACGATCTTCATTAGGTTCACCCCGATCAGGAGGTTGAAATTCAACGGCGACTTCTAAAGATTGTGCAGCGTGTTGGTTAACCCCAGATTGTGCGGAATTTAATGGGATTAAAATTCCGGCTAAAACCAATAATAAAAATAACTTCAGATTCCTCATAGATGACCGTCAAATGCTGTATTTTTTAGGAATTGCTGGACTTGAATCCGCCCTAACTTCTTTATTGGAACAAACACACAAGTTTTACGCAATTTTCAGATTTTTTTATTCAACTGTAATCGCCACACCCAAACTCCCGATCCCACTAACCCCAACAACGCCGGAACAAAAGGAACCCACATCCCCGCCAGAAATAGCCCCCAACACACCCCATACAAAACTGCGGTTGCAGTTCCCAAGGTGATCATCATTGTGGTGCGATGGCTGATAAACGCTACTAACACTCCCCCGAACAACGTCCACAACCCGATCCAAAGTACATCTGTCCATTTTGACCACACTTTTAACAACGGACGACTATCTAAAACCGCAGACAGAAGATGGCTGACCATTTGCGCCTGAATCATTAATCCTCTTACTTCTTGATCTGGGCTGTAGGGGGTACGATGACCTTCATCTTTAACACTGGTGGCATGAGTACCGACTAAAACTAATTTATCTTTAATTAAATTGGGATCAACTTCGCCATTGAGAATTTGTGTAAACGTAACGTTAGAAGCAATGGGTTCTGATAGTCGATAGTTTAGCATAATTTGATATCCTTTTCCATCCAATTTTGGATAAAATCCGATATTAGGTTCAATCGGTTTTAAAATCAGATCACCCAATTTAATTTGATCTTGCGCTAGGTTTTGGGGTTGAATTCCTTGTTGTTTTAGATAATGAAAGCCGAGTTGAATGGCTAAAGAATATTGGGTTTGACATCCTTGAGAATTACTCACAAATAACAGTTGACGGCGTAAAATGTGATCAGCATCGCGCATGACATCATTAAATCCAACTCTCGCAGGGGGAGCATCGGGCGGAGCAGCAACACCAGGATCATTTTGATCAGTTTTTTTACAAATTAAAAATAGATTATCTTGGGTTTTAAATTGATTAATTAAGCTTTGATATCCCGGTTCAACGGGCAGATCTCGATAAAGATTTAATCCAATGGTTCGGGGTTGGTATTGGGCAATTTTTTGTAAAAATTGAGTGAGAATTTGATCAGGAACAGTCTCGTTTCTAAAGGTTTTAATTTCTGCTTCTGTTATGGTGACTAATAATAAACGATGATCTTGTTTTTCGAGGGGGCGCGATCGCATCATTTGATCATAAAACTTTAACTCCCAAAATTGTAATGCTCCTCCCTGACGAATTAAAGCAATTAAAATAGTAATAATTAAACTGAAAAATCCGATTTTATTAATTTCGGTTAACTCAAAACTTGGCAATTGATACAGATTTTTACGACGTTTTAAATCTTGCCAACGGACAGGAATACTTGACGGATTTTGACAAATAACAGGTAACCAACTACCACAGGGAAAGCGATTTTCTAAGATGTATAATCGTTCCCTTGCTTGTCGTACTGCTAAATATAAAGATTGACCTTGAGAAAATGCCTGTAAAAAATGTTTTAAAAAGGTTTGTGCTACCATATCAGGCACAGGTTCTCGCATCACAATGGTTTGAGGTATATTTAATTGGGCAAGTTCCGTGGCTAAACCCAAACCATCACAGGAATTAAAAATCGCAATTTGTAAACCTTTTTCAATTGCTCTTCTAAACCCAGGTAATAACGTTTTAATCGAGACTTTATCTTGATGATTAATTTTAAACGTTCCTGATTCTTCTTGGTCTTGACTTTCACTATGTCCGGCAAAAAAGAGAATATCCCAACCTTTTTCATCCCATAACGCCTGGTCTATTTGCTGTGGATCAGGTTCGATTAAAAACACCGTTTCGGTCTGAGGTAAAGCGGTTAAAATCTTTTGATCTTCTGCAATATCAATTCCCGTTTTATTCCCTAAAATTGCTAAAATTCTGATTTTTGAACGAGAAACAGACTGGGAATTTTTCCGAGTGTATTGGGGTTGACTGAGGGCTAATTCTGCGCGAGGATAATCATTAAAAAAATGCCATAATTGCCAAGGTAAATGTCGAACTTGGAAATCAGAAGTTTCTAAAATAATTTGAATTTCATCAGTCGGTTGTAACAGAGAACGCAACTGTTGATCAATAGCGCGAAATTCAACAAAATTCAGCCATTGATTAAACTGATGAATATATTGATTACAGATTTCCTGTAGTTCAACTTCGGAAACATGGGTAATATCTTCTTGTTCTAATTCAATTCGAGAAGGAATTCCTAAAGTGTGATAAAGTTCTTGATAAATAAACCGCCAACGTTGATAAAACCTGATCAATTCTGGTGCAGGAGGTAAACAACCTGTTATTTTAATGGGTCGAGGGTTTTCTAAGTCTGATAGTCGGGCAGTTACTAAAGGAAATCCTTCTGTTAATGAACCTTTTCCTAAATCAATAATAACCAGTTTTTCTGTCATTTTAGGGAACAGGGAACAGGGAATAGGGAACAGGGAACAATAAGGAGTTTCTCGTTGCTAGGTTCTACCTAGCAATGCTTAAACCAGGCTCCGCCTGCTGTAATTTGCATCAGTTTCATCCTTAAAACATAAATCTTTCTGTAACAGATGCCTCCCCTAAACGAACGGTAATACTAAATGATTCTTCGGGCATTCCTCGGAACCGAGGCAATTGAATATAATTATCTTGTAAACGGGATTGAACTTCTGATAAAATTTCACCCGTTTCTGATAATAAAATTAGTTGAACATTGGGCGGTAAATAACGGTCTTGGGGAGCAGGATATAACCGAACCCTGACGGCAATTTGTCCTTCTGTTTCTGTGGTTAATGCTACCCATAATACAACAGATTGGCTCCCTAATAGCATTTTCAAATCAATTAATTTTGCCCCCTGAACAAAGTCTTCATCACTTCGAGATGAACTTCTTAATCCTAAAGCAGGTTGCCGATAAATAGACTGCCAAAGTCCTTCCCATTCATCCCTTAACCATAAACTTAATCGCACAGGAGCTTGAAATTCTGCCTGTTGAGGTACATTTAAGTCAACTAATAATCCTTCAATGGGTTGTAACTGTTCTAACGGTAACATTTCCTGAGTAACACTTTTAACAAAACCTAGAATTTCTGCCGTTTTTAAATTATTAAAAATCCGCACTACCACATATCCAATGCGGTCAATTTGTACTTCAGGGGGAATACTGACCGTTTGTTGTTCTTCCCGCACTGGACGACATTCTAAACGCCCCACTCCTGTTATCTGTAAATCCGCTACATTTGCACAAAGTTGGATAATCGGATTCCAACTATCACTGGCTTCTAATTCCGTGGCAATTTGCATCCATTCTAAATAACAATGAACTCCCCAAACCGCTAATGTATTCAGATAAACTTGTTCTCGTTTGCCTCCTTTTGGATGTCTTAACGCAAATTCTGTGGCAATATGCCTCGCTTCCTGGGGGATTATAATGGGTAAGGTGTAATCTTCTAAATTAAAACGTTGATTAATCATAATTTTTTTAAGGGATTTTTCAAACTTAACGCAGCAGCAATTTTTCTTTCCTGCTAACTATTCAATATATCCCTGTGACCGGGCAAAATTACGCAAAAGTTTGCGACAATTTCGTTCATAAAAGCTACTTAAGGTACTCACGGCAACTCCCAACTCCTGCGCCAGTTGTTCCCAGTTGGTTTCCGGGGGGAGACGCCTTAAAATTAACAATTGACAGGAGATGTCTGGACGTCCGCGAACGTGAGTATTGCGTAACTCTCCACTAACATCCGTTTGCGCCCAATGACGAACTTCTTCTAACATGGGGGGAATATCGGGAGGCGCTTCTAATGTATCAATCAAATTAATATTTTCACAGAGGGGAATATCGATGGAAATAGAACGATGTTGCTGTTGTTGCTGTTTGAGGTAACAATCTTTTAAGCGTCCTTTTAAATAAACATTCAGCCAGGTAATGACACTCGCTTTAGCTGGGTCATACTGCGCCGCCGTCGTCGCTTCACAAAGATTCAAGTAAAGAAAGGTCATGGTGTGTTGCCATGCGTCTTCATAGTCGAGGGTGGACTCCTGCCACAATTTACCGGATTTTTGGATGAGGCGAATAATTTGGGTAAAACCCTTACGACGTTCAACACTGGTGGAAGAATGTTTGCAGGTTTCAGCAATCAATTGGCGGAGTTGTTCATCAAGTCCAGTCATTTCAATTTTGGAGTTTAGATTTTAGATTTTGGATTAACTTTGTTTTGATGAAATAGTCGGGGGAGTTACAATATCAGTTACAATTTTATCAAATTATGTCAATATTTTTTACTTCTAAAGGTTATGGGACTCAAGACTTCTAATTGGGGTATTTATACGGTTACATTGTTGATGCAATTATACTTGGGCTTGATGATGCCGATGGCCTTGGCTCAATCTAATTCTGAATTAGAACAGATGTATAACAGAGCATCAGAACAAATTGATCTCGGAAATTTTACTGAAGCTGTTACAATTTTAGAGAAATTATTAGCGATCGCACAACAACAAAACAATCCATTTCTAGAATCCACCAGTTTAATTGAATTAGCCTTCGTTCACCGCAATCAAGGAAACGCCCAACTTGCCCTTCAGTTAGCGACAAAAGCTTTAAAAATTTATCAACAATTAAACGATGAGCAAGGGATTAGTGTCGCTTTAAATAATCAAGCCAGTGCTTATCTCAGTTTAGGTCAATATCCCCAAGCAATTCAAGGGTTTGAGCAAGCTTTAAAATTAGTTCAGAAACTCGGCGAAAAGTCGGGAGAAGTTAGTATATTATCGAATTTAGGCACGATTTATCGGACTTTAGGACAGCATCGAAACTCCATATCTTACTTTCAACAAGCCTTAACAATCATCAAAACCCTAAATGATGGCAGGACGGAAGGAATTCTTTTTAATAATATCGGTGCAGCTTATGTTTATTTGGGTGAATATGAACAAGCCAAACTTGCCTTTGAGCAATCCTTAAAGTTAGCCAAACAAGAACAAGATGCTCAAGGGATTGGTCAAGCCACGATTAATTTAGGGGCTGTTTATGAACGGTTTAAAAACTATGATCAAGCTTTAAAATTATATCAAGAAGGTTTGCCCATAATGGAACAAGTCGGTGATTTAGAAGCCGTTGGTCAAGCCTTGAATAATATCGGTTATATTTATCGCATTCAGAATCAATATCCTCAAGCATTTGAGTTTTATAAAAAAGCTTTAGAAGTTCGCCAAAAAATTCAAGATAAACGGGGAGAAGCGGTAACATTAATTAATTTGGGGGTGGCTGAATTTGAAGTGGGAAAACTTGCGGAAGCTACTCAAACCCTTTATTCTGCTATTGACGTCGTTGAGTCTTTACGTCCGGGGTTAAGTGATGTTAATAAAGTTTCTTTTTTTGAAACATTATCAAAAAGTTATGGCGTTTTACAACAAGTTTTAATCGAGCAAAAACAAATTGAAAAAGCGTTAGAAATTGCTGAACGAGGTAGAGCAAGAGCATTCGTTGAGTTGGTCGCGCAAAACATTTCGCCGGAAAAATTAACTTCAATTTCGGTAAAACCTCCTAATTTTTCGGATATTCAAAAAGTAGCTAAACAACAAAAGGCGACGTTAGTTGAATATTCGGTTATTGTTGATCAATTTAAGCAAAATTCTACCTTATTAATTTGGGTAGTTAAACCCGATGGTACTGTGCAGTTTCGGTCTGTTGATTTAACGAATTTAAACACAGATAATCTGGTTCCGATGTTAAGTCCAGCAGAACTGCCACCGCTACCTTCTTTAAATGAACTAATTCGGGGAACTCGTGCTAGTTTAGAATCCGACATTTCAGCGCTAACCGTAGGTAATGTTAAAAATAAACAATTAAATAAACTGTATCAGCTTTTAATTGAACACATTGCCGATTTATTACCAGAAAATCACGAAGAGCGGATTATTTTTATTCCCCATCAAGACTTATTATTAGTTCCTTTTCAGGCTTTAATAGATGAACAGGGAAATTATCTGATTCAAAAGCATACAATTTTAACTTCACCGTCAATTCAATTGTTACAATTAACCGCAGAGCAACAGCAAAGAAATCAGGGAAATACCGCCTTAGTTTTGGGGAATCCTAAAATGCCAATAGTGGCTTTAAACCCTGGAGAAACACCCCAACCTTTAGAAGAACTTCCCGCCAGTGAGAAAGAAGCGATCGCCATTGCTAAACTGCTTCAAACTGAACCGTTATTAGGTGAAAAAGCAACAGAATCTAATGTGCTTAAACAGATAGGAAATGCCCGTTATATTCATCTAGCAACTCATGGACTCTTAAGTGATATAACAGGTTCTGGAATTCCCGGTGCGATCGCCCTTTCTCCCTCAACTTCTGATGATGGGTTACTAACTTCAGAAGAAATTCTCCGGTTAAATTTAACGGCTGATTTAGTCGTTTTAAGTGCTTGTAATACAGGTGCAGGAACCATTACCAGCGATGGAATTTTAGGCTTATCTCGTTCTTTAATAGCGGCTGGGGTTCCGAGTTTAATTGTTTCCCTGTGGACAGTTGACGATACCCCCACCTTTGAATTAATGCAAACATTTTATCAGCAACTTCAACAAACCAATGATAAAGCCCAAGCCTTGCGTCAAGCCATGTTAATCACGATGAAAACTTATCCTAAACCCGAACATTGGGCAGGTTTTATTGTTATCGGTCAAGCTGAATAATTTTTAGGGATTTCCAGAATGAATTAAAAAATAATCATGAAACTTTGTTCAGAAGGTAACATTAATCATGCAACGGCTGCTCAAATTCCCCTCAGAATTGGGCAAAAGGACACGGTGGTGATTCGATTTGTTGATGAATATCAACAACCCTTTTCTTGGTCGGCGATCGCAATGGGGTTAGCAAATCAAGCTAATTTTCGTCAATTGTGGAATCAAACTTGGGCTAATATTCCCTTCGATTTTCTCTGGCAACCTGTTCCAATTCACCCTAATTTTAGCACAACCCATCCTTTTTTCGCAGTATTAATTCCTTCTTCTTTTGGCAGCGCTAATCCTGAAGCATATCAAGAATATCTTCAGAAATTAAAACCCCATGAACAGGTCGCAACATTTTCTAATTTATCCGGTGATGCGTTGTTAGTCATCCCGAAAGCCACAGGAAATTATGGTCATATTGCTGCGTTTTGTCGTTTGGCTTCGGTTGATTTACAACAAGCTTTATGGAAACGAGTGGGAGAAATTGCCCAGAATTCCATTGAACAAGAAGATTCAATATGGTGCAATACTCACGGTCATGGGGTGACGTGGATGCACATTCGTTTTGATCAAAGGTTGAAGTATTTCACACTTTTGCCTACCAAAACCATCACCGACACCACTCAAACTCTGTGGTATAAACATCTTTATCCAGTTTAAGCAATATTATCATCTTCTAATAAATTTGTTCTAACTGACGAAAATCTCGTTCAACTTCTGCCCATAAGGCGCGATTATGGGGATCGGTTTTTAAGGCTTTTTTTAAGTAATTTCTGGCTTTCTCCACTTGACGTTCTGAAATTAATTGTCTTCCCCAGCGTTGATAAGCGATCGCTTGCCATTGCTTAATTTCAGGATCATTCGGAATGCGCTGGGCTAACCCTTCTATTAGGGCGATCGCACGGGGAAACCGTTTATATTTTAACAATTGCTGTAATTCTACATAAGAATTTTCCTTAAGCTTGCGTTCCGTTTCTGATAACTCAATATTAAACTCAATTCGTGGCGGTTTTGGCGTAATTTTAACTTTAGACGGTTGATAACGGGGAAACTCTGAAACTCGATCCGGTGTGACCGTTTTTGAATCTAACTCCGCTTCCGGTTTCGCCACCGTCAATAAATACTTATACGCTTCTGTGACAGCAATAAACGTTTCTCTGGCCTTTTCATCCCCTGGATTAATATCAGGATGATATTGTCTTGCCAGTTTGCGATAGGAAGCCTTAACCGCTTCTAAACTCGCTCCTAATCTTAACCCTAATTTCCGATAAGAATCTGTTGTATCCATCACCAATTCTGTATCAGTGACTTATCACTAATTGCTAATCCTTTTTACCATAAAATCAGCACAATTCAAATAGAGGGTTAAAAGATCAAGGGTTATTGTAAATCAGAAGAGGACAGGTTAACAACAAGGAGGTTTCAAGATGAGAACTTGCCGTCAACCTGCCCTTTCCCTGAAAGCCCTTAAGCAACAGGTGCAGCGGTACGTTCTTCGATTACTTGGTCAATTAAACCATAATCCTTTGCTTCGGGAGCAGAAAGGAAATAATCGCGATCAGTATCTTTTTGGATTTTTGCCAAAGGTTGACCTGTCCGTTCTGCTAAAATGTCGTTCAACAATTGACGAATTCTCAGAATTTCTCTGGCTTCAATATCAATGTCCGTTGCTTGTCCCCTTGCGCCGCCGAGGGGTTGGTGAATCATGATGCGGGCGTGGGGTAAAGCCAAGCGTTTTCCAGGGCTTCCTGCACATAACAAAAATGCCCCCATTGAAGCCGCTAAACCCACGCAAATGGTCACAACATCGGCTTTAATATATTGCATGGTATCGTAAATTGCCATGCCTGCGGTGACCGATCCACCTGGAGAATTGATATACAAATAAATGGGTTTATTGGGGTCGTCTGAGTCCAGATATAACATCGACGCCACAATCCGGTTTGCCAACGAATCGGTCACTTCTTGACCCAAGAAAATAATCCGTTCTTGGTTCAAACGAGTGTAAATATCAATCCATCTTTCGTATTGACTCCCAGGCAGGCGATAAGGAACACTTGGAATCCCAATAGGCATGATAACTTTACCCCTAGTAAATGTGGATTAATTTTAAACAGCAGCGATCGCCTTGGGCAGATCTTTGCGACTTTTTAACACGCGATCAATCAAACCGTATTCCTGGGCTTGTTGAGGAGTCAAATAAAACATTCGATCCGTATCTTTGGCAATTTTTTCCATCGGTTGTCCGGTATTTTTTGCCAAAATTTCTAACATCGTTCTCTTATTATCAAGAACTTCCTTCGCCCGAATTTGAATATCCGTTGCTTGTCCTCTGGCTCCGGTTTTAGCTTGGTTTAAAACAATCGTAGCATTTGGCAAACTGGCGCGACAGCCTTTAGTTCCCGCCGACAAAATCATTGCCGCGGTTCCCATCGCTTGTCCGATACAAATGGTGTGAACCGGAGGTTTAATATAGCCAATGGTATCGCAAATCGCGAAGGCTTCCGTTTCAAACCCAATTGCATCGCCGCCGTACCAGGAAGTTCCCGTTGAGTTGATGTAGAAATAGATCGGTTTGTCGGGATCATCGAACTGCAAGTAAAGCAGTTGAGCGATAATCAATTCAGTCACATCAATGCCAACTTGACGTTTGATGTCATCCGACGAATACAGAGGGAGTCCCAGATAAACGATCCGTTCCTTTAACAGGAGGGATTCCAAATCTGGGGGAGGAGTCCGAATGGGACTATCGTTGTACATATATGCCGATTGCACAGCTTGAATGGGTTCTCTCATGCGGAATTCTCATCCTTCTACTATAGAAATATTAACGCAAGTCTAGCTAAACCTATGAAAGTCAGTTTACAAGCCGTTCTTAGCGATCCCAACTTAGATGTCACCCAGGCAAATAGTCAGCGTCAACTGGCAATTTCCCTGTCTGCCTTTCCTGAGCAAGTTGATGCGAACGTCCCGTTGAATCTCTGTCTAATTTTAGATCATAGCGGTTCCATGAGTGGAAAACCCCTGGAAACCGTCAAACAAGCCGCGATTGAATTAGTGGATCGTCTCAAAGAAGGCGATCGGATTTCGATTGTTACCTTTGATCATCGCGCTAAAGTTTTAATCCCCAATCAAAATATTACCAACCGAGAAGAAATTAAACGACAAATTCAACGGTTGAGGACATCCGGCGGCACAGCCATTGATGAAGGCTTAAAATTAGGCATAGAAGAATTGGGGAAAGGCAAGCAAGAACGGATTTCTCAAGCATTTTTATTAACGGATGGAGAAAACGAACATGGGGACAATAATCGCTGTTTAAAACTCGCAAAACTAGCGGCAGATTTTAATTTAACCGTAAATACATTAGGGTTTGGCGAAGATTGGAATTCCGATGTTTTAGAAGAAATTTCTGATATGGCGGGAGGAACTTTAGCTTATATTGAATATCCTGAACAAGCCATTGATGAATTTAGTCGTTTATTTAATCGGATGCAATCAGTCGGATTAACCAATGCTTATTTATTATTAAATTTAATGCCCAGTGTCCGATTAGCCGAACTGAAACCCATCGCTCAAGTTTCTCCTGATACGATTGAATTACCTGTTCAACAAGAAGGCAATAAATTAATTGTTCGCTTAGGCGATTTAATGAAAGATGTGGAACGGGTGGTGTTAGCGAATTTATATTTAGGCAGATTTCAACCCGGTAGACAACCCCTGGCAGAAGTGCAAATTCGCTATGATGACCCCACATTAGGAATGCAAGGATTATATTCTGAATCGGTGTTAGTGGAAGGCAATTTTGTCAGTCCCTATCAACCTTCTGCTAACCCTTATGTTCAACAACAAATTTTAGCGTTAGCCAAATATCGTCAAACTCAAATTGCCGAAACGAAACTGCAACAAGGCGATCGCGCAGGCGCCGCCACCATGTTACAAACAGCCGCCAAAACCGCCTTACAAATGGGCGATAAAAATGCAGCAACCGTTCTCCAAACCAGCGCCACCCGTTTACAATCCGGTGAAGAGTTATCAGAAGCCGATAAAAAGAAAACCCGTATTGTCTCTAAAACCGTCTTGAAATAAGGCAGGAGGCAGGAGGCAGAGGGCAGGAGGTGTGGAGGGCAAGGGGACTACGGGACAAGGGGAAAATGCTTTTCTTCTTCCTCCTTCTTCCTACCTCCTTCTTCCTACCTCCTGCCTCCTGCCTCCTGCCTTCTGCCTTCTTAATGGCTAACAATGCCTGACCATTGAACTTTTTTCAAATGTTCTCGACGGTAGGAGAAAAAGGCATCCGGTTTTTGATAAGTACAATAAGGAGCGATCGCCACTTGTTCAGGACTAATTCCTAACTGTTCTAACTGCAATAAATTAAACCGTCGTACATCCACCCGAACTTTATCCGGTTCAGGATCAGGAAATAACGGCGAATTCGGTAAATCATACATCGGTTCTAACGCGGCGGTTGGTTCTGCCTCTAACGCTTCTAGAATCACCGTTTGCGCTAATTGAGCCGCCACATCTAAGCCAACGGGGTACACTTCCCCCGAAATCGCTGGCCCTAAAGCAAATCTTAAATCTTTTAATTGACTGCCATTGGTTTGAAAATGGGCGATCGCTTCTGGAACAATTTTAGCCGCCGTTCCCCGCCACCCCGCATGAACCGCCGCCACTTTCCCCGTTTGAGCATCCGCAATTAACACCGGAACACAATCAGCCGTTGCGACCCAAACTGCCTCTGACGCTTGGTCTGCAAATAAACCATCGGCTTCCTGTAAAATAATCTCGTTGTCTTCTCCCTCGCGGGTCGCGTTAGAAACGGGTTCGACTTCCAGGGTTTTCAATACCACATTCCCATGTACCTGCTTAACCCGATAAGCCGGCGCCGAGGGGTCTAAAACCGTGACTAAATCCGCCGGAGTGCGAGGACTAAAGGAACGAGTAAAAAAACCGTGTTGCCAATCTTTTAATAAACTACAAGTTAAATAAGGCAATCCATCCCAACTTTGCCAATGCCAATCGTGCATAAAATATTAACCTTCTACTGCTTACAAATTTAAACCTTGAGATCTTTCCTTAACTGTTAACCATCCTCCATCAACCGTCAAGTTTTCCAGATGCCCTTTAATTTAGAACGATTACACGCCGCCTTAGAAATTCTCAACCCCGATGCAGAACGGATTCCGATTTATTGTTTTGATACCTTAGTTTCGACTAATCAAACCGCATGGGAACTTCTTGAACAAGGAAAACCCCCAGGAACCGTTGTCATCTCCCTTGAACAAACAGCAGGACGGGGACAATGGGGACGTCAATGGCAATCGAATCAAGGGGGGTTATATTTATCGAAAACCGTCGCCTTGCAACTTCCCGTTTACCATCAAGCCCAATTAACCCTCTGTTCTGCTTGGGGTATTGCTACGATTTTACGCGATCGCCAAATTCCCCTTTATTTAAAATGGCCGAATGATTTAATTTTAAATCAGCGAAAATTAGGGGGAATTCTCACCGAAACGAAAATTTCTCATCAACAAATTACTCAAGCGGTGATTGGTGTGGGCATTAATTGGGCAAATCCAGTCCCTGAAATTGGCATTAATCTCCAACAGTTTTTTGCTGAATCTCCCCCACCTGCGCCGATTCAATCCTTAGAATTTTTAGCGGCTTTAGTGATGCAAGGATTAGATCTGGGTCTGCAAAACCTGAATTCTCATCAAATTAACCAGGTTTTAGCCACTTATTCTAAATTTTTAACCTGTATTGGACAAGAAATTTCCGTTTCGGGAAAAACGGGTATTATTATCGGAGTCACTGCGACTGGAAACCTGAGAGTTCAATTTCAGTCAACATCAAAAACCGACGGTTGCCAAGAAATTGAGCTACAACCAGGTACAATAAGTCTCGGCTACAGTTAAACGAACGGTTACAACAATCGGTTGTGTGAGGAAGATGACGGAATTTAAGCACCCCCCTAAAAAACATCAATCTCCTAAGTGTGCCAAATCTCAGCAGTCTAGGCATTCTATCCAGTCAAGTTGTTTCCGCCTGTGGTCTGGACGCTCTCTCATCTTGGGCTTAACTTGTCTTACGGGTTTAGGCGTATTAAGCAATCGTGTGATTGGGGCGGATGAGTTTTCCGTTCCCGTTGAAGCAGAACCCGTTGAGGCTCCATTCCCGGCTGAACCGGAATTTATTGCACCGGAACCTGCGATCGCGCCTGAACCGGAATATATTGAACCCGAACCCATAACCGAAAGTTACGTTGAACCGGAACCCGTCTTTGAGGAACCCATTGCAGAACCGGAATATATTCCCGAAGAGAATTACTACGCCGAACCCGTAGCCCCGGAAATTCCCGCCATTGTTCCGCCGCCCGAACAGGAAATTGTTCTTCCTGAAACCAATTCTCCGGCGAATGCTTATATTGATCCCAGTGATGATTATCAGATTGGTGCGACGGACACTTACGAATCCCCCTCAACGGTGGTGTTTTCGGAACGTTCAACCGGGTGTGAAGCGTCCGTTGCGTTGGGACAAGACCCCGGAAACCTCTGTGCGCCAACTTACGAAGCCCCCATTTATCAAGCAGGGGTTGAAACTCCCTATAATCCAAA
Source organism: Planktothrix sp. (assembly GCA_048595135.1). Classification (GTDB taxonomy): domain Bacteria; phylum Cyanobacteriota; class Cyanobacteriia; order Cyanobacteriales; family Microcoleaceae; genus JBMDYE01. Next base: position 32,040 of record JBMDYE010000231.1, read on the forward strand.
TCTCTACAATCCAAATCTCTATAATCCCAATCTCGCTAATGGCAATAACCCGACTGATCCGAATCAAAATCTATTAATGCCGCCGAATTATCCGGTGATTTCTAACGGATTTGTGGGTAATTCTAATCCTGAAGCCGCCTATAATCCCCCAGAAGCCTATACTTGGCAATCGGAACCCGTTGCATCAAGTGGGTATTATGGCAGTTATTCCAGCGATGTCCCCATTACTGGCTATAGTCCCGTCGCCGTTGGGCCGATGGTGGTTAGTAGCATGAGCAATTCTGGTTTAACGTATTACAACCGGACTCAACGCCCTGCCCGTGTGGCTGGAAATGGGGATGCGAGTATTATTTTCCCCTTAGCAATTCCGGCGCCGATTACGTCTTTATTTGGTTGGCGAAATCACCCAGTTCTCGGTTATGGTCGTTTCCATACGGGAATTGATATTGGGGCGGATGAAGGAACTCCCGTTGTGGCGTCTTATTCCGGTCAAGTCACCATCGCCGACTGGTTAGGCGGTTATGGGTTAACGGTGGTTTTGGATCACCAGAAAAAATCCCAAGAAACGTTATATGCTCACCTTTCGGAATTATTTGTGAAACCGGGAGAATCGGTTAAACAGGGGGATGTGATTGGACGGGTGGGGAGTACGGGACTATCTACTGGGCCACACTTGCACTTTGAATTGCGAAAATTAACCAGTCAAGGTTGGGTGGCTGTTGACCCCCGAAATGACATTGAGGTAGCGCTGGCACAACTGTTGAATACAATGAAGGTGGCGGAGGTTCCTTCTCAAGCGTTTATTGCTCAGTTATCCCAACAAACCAAGGATAACGAAACGGGATTACCGAAATTACCTCCTCTTCCGCCTGGAGTTGACATCATGATTCCCAATTTAGAACCCCCGACGGTTAACTTCGGGTTTGTGGAAAATGTTAAAAAGACCAACACCCAAGGATAATTA
>JBMDYE010000232.1:0-11224 GCA_048595135.1 Planktothrix sp.
GTAATACTTAATCCCTTCTCCCGTAGTTGGTTCGCAAACTCGACAATCAGAATCGAGTTTTTAGACGCTAACCCAATTAACATCACCAAAGCCACTTGGCAATAGTCATCATTCACAACAACGGGCCAAACCCCACCCGCCATCAATACATTAGACCGGAACCAAACGGCAGCTAACGCCCCCAACACCGCCAGAGGAACCGCCAACATAATAATCAAGGGGTCAATATAGCTTTCATATTGAGCCGATAACACCAGGAACACCATCACAAACCCTAAACCGAAAATGATCGGCGCCGACCCACCAGAAGATTTTTCTTCCAAAGCACTCCCCTGCCAAGCAATATCATAACCGGGGTCTAAGGTGGCGCGCGCCGCTGCTTCCATTTGGGCAATCAATTGTCCGGTACTTGCCCCTGGAGCCGGGTTCGCTTGAATCAGCATGGATCGGAAAATATTAAAGTGGTTAATCACCTCTGGGCCAATAAAATCCGTAACTCGAATTAAATTTCCCAAGGGAATCATATCCCCGTCTCGACTGCGGACAGAAAGATTATTCAAGGCTTCAGGGGCTGATCGAAAATCCGATTCTGCCTGGACATAAACCCGATATTGACGTTGACCAAAAACAAAATCATTGACGTAACTCGAACCAATATTAATTTGTAATGTATTTAAAATATCGGCAATATCAACATTTAATGCTTTGGCGCGATCGCGTAACACTTCGATTCTTTTCTGGGCTTTATTGGCACTAAATTGACTAAACGCCCCCCCAACCGCCGGATATTTTCCAGAATTTAAAGCCCCAATTAAACGATTTCCATTATCTAATAAATTTTCAATCGGTAAACTTCCGGTGCGGTCTTGTAACTGCATTTCCACCCCGCCCGTATTACTCAGCCCAGGAACCGGAGGCGCATTTAAAGCAAAAGCTTGCAGTTGAGGAATCGATTGTAAAGCCCCATTTAAACGTCTTAACACCCCATAAACCGATTGTTCTGGACTCGGACGATCTTCCCAAGGTTTCAGCAGACAAAAAGCCACCCCTTGGCTAGGGTTTGCTCCCTCAAATCCAAATCCCGCCACCGCAAAGACGTTCTCAACTTCCTCAAATTGTAAAGTCGTATCCACCACTTTTTGGGCGGCGTTAGCCGTGTAGTTTAACGAAACCCCATCTGGGGCTTGATACACCGTAATAAAATACCCTTGATCTTCTTCAGGGACAAAGCCTTGAGGAACAATTTGATACATCAAAACCGTTGCCACTAATCCCCCGACAAAAATCATCATAATGATGGCATTAATGCGGGTTAAAAATGTCACCAGTTTTCCATATTGAGTTTGGATTAAATTAAAAGCATCATTAAAGCGATCAAAAAACCATCCTAACGGCCCTCGATTTTCCGGTCTTTGTCGCAATAAAACCGCCGACATACTGGGGGAGAAACTTAACGCATTGAAGGTGGAAAACACTAAAGCAAAAACAATGGTTAAGGCAAATTGTTTATAAATCACCCCCACCGTACCAGGGAAAAATGACACCGGAATAAACACCGCCATCAGCACAATCGAGGTGGCAATGGTGGCGCTGGTGAGTTCCTGCATCGCATCCAACGCCGCTTGGCGCGGTTTCATCCCCTGTTCAATTTTGACTGAAATTGCCTCCACAATCACGATCGCATCGTCCACCACCAAACCGGAAGCGAGAGTACAAGCAAATAACGTCAGGGTATTGAGTTCAAAACCAAAGGCTTTTAACCCAATCATTGCCCCCACTAACGCCACCGGAATTGCCATCGCTGGAATTAAGGTGGCTCGCCAATCTTGTAAAAAGACAAATAGCACTAACACCACCAGCAAAATCGCATCTCGCAAGGTTTTGACCACTTCTTCAATGGAAACCTGCACGAAAACCGTTGTATCGTAAGCAATAATTGCATTTAACCCAGGGGGAAAACTTTTTTTCAGATCCTCCAAAGTTTCTTTAATTAAGCGACCGACTTCTAAACTATTTGATCCGGGTAATTGATAAATCCCTAACCCAACGGTCGGCTCTCCATTTAAGGTTGCAAATAAAGAATAATCTTCCGCCCCTAATTCAACACGCCCCACATCTTGAATTGTGACTAACGTGCCATTATTTTCTCGTTTTAAAATTAAATTATTAAATTCTTCTGGGGTTTGAAATCGTCCCACCGCTTGCAAGGGAATTTCAAATAATTGGGTGGATGGGGCTGGATTTTGACCAATTTTTCCCACCCCGACTTGAATATTTTGTTCTCGCAACGCCGCAACCACATCTTGAGCCGTTAATTCTCTAGCGGCTAATTGTTGGGGATTTAACCACAGTCGCATTGCATATTTTCTTTCCCCAAAAAGTTGAACTGATCCCACACCGGGAACCCGTTGGATTTGATCAACAACGCTCAAATCCAGGTAATTACTCATGAAGATTGGATCATAAATCGGTTTTCCCTGAGCATCTTTATCCGAGTAAAACCCAATCACCAGTAGAATACTCGGAGAAGCTTGTTCAACGCTAACACCCACTTGTCTAACAACATCCGGTAAAGCGGATTCACCTTGAGCCACCCGGTTTTGAACATTAACCTGAGCAATATTTCGATCAACACCATTGGGAAACGCCACACTAATGCTAGTTGCACCATTATTGGTACTACTGGAGGAGATATATTTCATATCTTCTACCCCGTTAATTTCCCGTTCCAAAATGGTTGTCACCGTGTTTTCTGTTGTTTCCGCATCTGCCCCAATATAAGCACTGGAAATTTGAATTTCAGTATTGGCTAATTGGGGGAGTTGAGAAACCGGAAGTAACGGAATACAAATTAATCCCGCCAGCACAATAATAATTGAGCAAACGGTGGTTAAAACTGGACGTTTAATAAACGTATTAACAAATAGCAACATAAAAAAGAAGAATTAAGAATTAAGAATTAAGAATTAAGAATAAGGGAATAGGCAATGGGTAATAAAATTTCGTCCCCTGCTCCTTCCGCTCCCCCCGCTCTATTTCGACGGTGGAGACTGTGTTGTAGACTGATCAGCAATAGGCGCGCCGTCCCTCAATTTGATCACGCCTTCTGTTACTATCTTTTCCCCAGCTTTTAGACCCGATAAAACTTGATAACTTTGACCTTGAATAGTACCTAATTGAACGGGTCTTTGTTTTGCCACTAATGTTGTTTTTCCCTCTTTGGTTTCTTCCTGAGCCACAAATACAAAACTCTGCGCTCCAATCCGATAAATTGCTGTGGTCGGAACTGTTACCCCAGGATTTTGTTCCCAAATGACTCTGGCTCTCACAATTTGATCCGTCCTGAGTTTATTATTTTGGTTATCATAAAGGGCTTTCACTAAAATTGTTTGAGTTCCCGTTCCCGCTGATGGAGAAACATAAGAAACCCGACTGGTTCCGATTAATTCTCCGGTTTCTTGGCTTAATAATTCGACGGTTGTTCCCACCCGAATTTGTGGCAGTCGGTTAATGGGAATATTAATTTGAACTTCTAATTGATTATTTTGTCGAATACTGGTTAATACCGTTTGATTATTAACAAAATCTCCTCGTTTAACAAAAATATCCCCAACGATTCCTGAAATAGGAGCCGTGATTTGATAATATTCTAATTGCACCTGTTGAGCCGTTGCATCGGCACGGGCTTGATTAATTTGCTGTTGTATGCGTTGAACATCCGCTTGCGCTGATGTAACCACTTTTTCTTGACTGGTAATCTGCGCGTCTAAGGTGCTGATTTGACGTTCATAATCCAGTCTCGCTGCTTCAACTCGCGCCTGGGCGGCTTCAATTAGTTTCTGTTGGCTTTCAATTTGAGAGCTTAGGGTACTCACAGTTCGACGTAAATCTTGTTCAGCACTTTTAACTCGCGCGCGCGCAGATGCAATTAGATCTTGTTGATTAGCAACATCGGCTTCTGTGGTTTGATAATCTCTCAGGGCTTCATCATAATTTTGTTTTGTAACAACACCATCTTTAAACAAACTTTCAGTTCGAGCCAGTTCTTTTTGGGAAAACTCAGCAACGGCTTGACGTCGTTCTAATTCTCTAATTGCTGCATTAAGATTATCTTTGGCATCTTGTAAGTTCGCTCCTTCTGATAAATACCGCAGTTCATTTTCTAAGCGTTGTTTTTCTTTAATTTGCGCTTCTAAAGATTGTTGAGCATTCTCAAGATTAGCCGATTGGGATTCAAATTCTTTTTCTGACCTAACTCGTTGTAATTGTGCTTGTTGAGATTCTAACGTGGCTTGAGCGCTGGCTAATTCCGCTTGTCTTGAATCAACAACCGCCACTTGGCTTTCTAAATTCGCTTGTTGTTGGGCTTGATCAATATCTAACAGCACATCCCCTTGATTGACTTGATCCCCTAATCGCACATAAACTTGTTTAACCCATCCACTCACACGGGGTTGTAGCGTCGCATTTTGTACCCCTTCAACGCGGGCATTATATTCAGTTGTCTCTTTAACATCTGTTGTATTAACCGTTGCCACTCTGACAGAGAGGGGGGGCGGAGCAGCGGCTTGAGGTTCACCACCGCAAGCACTGATCAACAAACTCCCCAAAATAAAAAGTAAAGAGTGAAACCCACTGGCTTGATAGTTCTTCATGGTTACGATGGCATAGCACTTCAGGTTTAAATAGCAGAGTCAAAACACCCACGAAGGTTAAGATAGTCGCTAGTATATCAACAACTGCTGAATTCTGAATTAAGAATTGTTGATTGATCACTCCACAACAGCCTTAATACAGTCACCAGTCAGAAGGCGGCTGCGAGGGCTGGAGGCTGCTTTACTGGAGGCAAAAGGTAGAAGAATTAAAAACTGATTCTTAATTCTTAATTAAGACTTTGTTGGGATATTAAGGTTGATTGTCCTAGAGGCTCCCGTATTATCAAATATAACAGAGGCCCAAACAAAGGAATTAAACTGACCATCCAAAATAAAGTTTGATTGCTGATTCCTCGTCTTGCCATATCATCACTGAGTAAGGTCGGGAATAGCAGACACAATAAGCAAAAATCTAAACTCATCACATGGATAAAACGGCTGGTTTGCCATTGTTGAATAAAGTCTGCCCAATTTCCTTGTAAAATTCCATAGGAAACTAAGGCGATCGCACCCAACAATAAAAATACCCCCGTTATTCGAGACTCAAACGCTTTAAGTAACCCTTTTACTTCTCCTGAAAAATTAGGATTGGGTTGTCGCAATGCCAGATAAGGCAAAATTGAAAACGCACCCACCCCAAATGATGCGATCGCAAACGGCCAAGCCGGTATTTTTTGCCCTCGTCCATCTACAAACATCACGGCACAATAAATTAACGGCCACAGTCCCATTATATTAAATAAAGCAACGACTAGAGGATTAATCCCTTCCCATTTTCCTGTTGACAAATTAATAATCAATTCTGCGGTATTGGGTTGGTCAGGGGGTGCAAAAAAGAACGCATAAACACCAAAAATTACCCAAATTAATCCAAAAACAATTGTTCTTAGCATAAGAATTAAGAATTAAGAATATCAAGTCGCGTTTACTCCGTGGAGCCTGTGCGTAGCACTTCAGGATCTGAATTAACAATTAGGGAACGCTTAACAGGGAACAGAGAAGAAGCACTGATTACTGATTACTAATTACTAATTAATGATTTAGGGTAAAAATCGATCTAAGGCTGCTTTTAATTCTTCAATTTCAACTTCAATATTACCTTCTTTAGCGGCTCTAGCTACACATTCACTTAAATGTTCATCTAAAATGGCTCTAGCGACTCGATCTAAAGCACCTCGAATGGCTGCAATTTGAACTAACACATCAGGACAGGGACGACTTTCTTTTACCATTGCTTTCACACCTCGAATATGTCCTTCAATTCGAGATAAACGATTCACGATTTTTCTTAAAGATTCCTCACTATGAACATGAGCATGGTGAGAATGTTCATGGTCATGTGGATGTGAATGGGGATGATCTAAAAAATTCGGAATTTGTTCAAGGGGATCTTCTAATTCATTCATCATCAAAAATTATTTCAAATAAATATTCTTAAATTGTATACCAGGGAACTGCTAATAGGGATTTAAAAACCCGGTTTCTTGGAAAAACCGGGTTTTTAGGGCATCTCAACCCTTAATTCTTAATTCTTAATTCTTAATTCCTATTCGTCTTCATCCTCATCACTATCGTATTCATCGTCAATTAATTCATCATCCAAAATGGAAGATAATAACGGATCATCTTCGCTATCTTCGTAGAGGTCTTTCCGACGTTTCCCAAAACTTGACCCCCCAGACTTCGGTTCCGGTGCGAGGAAAGCATCCGGCGCAGCAGGGATATCCCGCTCAGGGAATGCCCCATAGCCGCGAGCGCTTTGGTCATCTAACACAATGTCCCGCAGTTCATCTTCATCTTCCTCATCCAAATAGAGGTTGCTGCCATCAAAGGCATAATCGACACTTCCAGCATCTTCATAGGCATTGAACCCAGTTCCTGCGGGAATCAACCGTCCGATAATCACGTTTTCTTTCAAACCGCGTAACCAGTCGGACTTGCCTTCAATCGCCGCTTCCGTTAACACCCGTGTGGTTTCTTGGAAACTGGCCGCCGAAATAAAGCTATCGGTATTTAAGGATGCCTTCGTAATCCCTAACAACACCGGAGTATACTTCGCCGGGGCGCTTCCGGTAATCGACATGGCATCGTTAACCTGTTCCACCTGACGCAGTTCGACTAACTCCCCAGGTAACATCGTGGTATCGCCGCCATCGTCAATCCGTACCTTAGACGTCATCTGACGGACAATCACCTCAATGTGCTTATCGGAAATCTCAATCCCCTGAGATTGATACACCGACTGAACTTCATTCACCAAGAACGTTTGACACTCTTGGAAACTCTTCAGCGCGGCGGTATACATCCCCTCCCGTTCCAGATAGTAGTCATAGAATACTTCCAGAATTTCATGGGGGTTAGCAGGGCCATCGGTAATTGCCTGTCCCACTTCCACCTCTTGACCATCCGACACCGCCGGGTTTTGCCCACCCGATAACGGATAATCAATCACCGTTCCGTCTTTTTCCACAACCCGCAGTTCAACGGTATCCTCATCCACATGAACTTGGGCTGTTCCTGAACGACGGGCTAAAATACAAGCTTCCTTGGGTTTGCGCGCTTCTAACAGTTCCTCAATCCGAGGTAAACCTTGAATAATGTCTCCGGTTTTCGCCCGTTCAAACACTAGCAATACCAAGTTATCGCCCCGTTGGACTAAATCCCCGTCTTTAACATGGAGAATCGCACCGGAAGACACGCGATAAGGCCGTCCTAACCGCAGTTTGATTTGATTGGCCGCAACCGGAGTGGTTCCGCCGCCCGCAATCTTATCGCCAATGGCAATCACTTGACCGGATTCAGGTAAGGTGACTCCAGGCGCCATTTCCAGCCCTTCTACCACCAGTTGACCCAGTTTAAAAGTAGGTTTCACCCCTTCCGGGAAATCCAGCGTCATTTGGTCAACATCCCGAACCAGCAGAATCCGGCGTTGAATTTCCGACCCCGACCGAATCCCCTGAATAATCCCATTTTCCTTACAGAGAATCTCAGTCCGCGTCACAACGGCGCCTTTTTCAATTTCGTCACCGTCTTTGACTAACAACCGAGTCCGCGTACTTCCCTGGGTCGCATCGGCGGTCACATCGCGACGAATCACCAACGATTCCAAAATCACCAACTGTAACCGCATCACGTCGGGATTTTCTTCATCGGGGAGTAACTCAATATCGGCGGCTAACTGGGGTGCTTCTGTACCAATGCTAATTACTAACTGAGTTCGCAGCAGTTCGACACCTTCGACAGACCGAACCCGTTCCCCATCTTTATAAGTTAACCGTTGTACCGCCCGCAGCGAAATCGATTCGTTGAGGGATTCTTGAGAGGGAATCGGTGGGGTTTCAGGAACGGCAAACTCGACAACGGGACGCAACAGTAAAGCAGGGCCTTCTGGGGTTTCCACATACTCAATATAATGCAGTTCCGAAGCCACAATCCCTGGAATTACTTCCTGACCGGGATTGGCAATTTGCCCATCAATCGCCATCACCATTTCGGGGTCATCGACTAAATGCAGTTCCCCTGGTTTGATCACGATTTCCCGCAGAATGTCGTTTTTCTGAGTCACCTCAACGACCCCGTTGGTTTGACAGAAGATGTCTTTCACCACTTCGGTTCCAGCTTCCACATACTGGCCGTCTTCCACCAACAGCAGGGAAATATCTTTATTGACTTCGTGGCATTCTTCAGGAATCCACAACAGGGTTCCCCCTTGGGTGACTTCATACCCCTGTTTCCCTTTGCCGCGTTTGGCAACTTCCACCCCTGCATATTTGATGATGCCACCTGTATTGGTGCGGTAGCTATCATCCATCAGTTCCGCAATCACATCATGGTTTTCCACCTTAGAACCGGGGGTGACTTTCAGCAGGAAGCGGTGGTTACTATTGGTTTCAATAATATATTGTTCCCGTCCCTGCATTTGGGTCAGTCGCACCAAGGCTTGATCCAGCAGAACTGAAGCGGTGATAATCTCAATTTCACGAGGGAGTTCCCCTTCGGCAATTTGTTCATTAATCCGCACTAAACCGCCATGTTCAGAAACCAGTTTGGTTTGGGCGAGAACGCTTCCAGGCTCAACGGCATCTCCATTTTTAACCGCAGGTTCAGCACCCGGGGGGAGGTTATACACTTCTCCGCCTAATACCCACAATAGACCGCCCCGTTGGGCAATCCGGGTCATGTTCCCTTGACGGTCAGTTTTTTCTTCGGGAACCACATCGGCAAATTTGACTTCTCCGGCTAAGTCCGTCGCCACGTCTTTGGTGGCTTTTTCAGTGGTTTTCCGGGCTGTCCGACCGCCTGCGGGAATTTCCGCGAGAATTTGACCCGCTTTCACCGGTTGACCATCTTGGACAACAATGGTTGTCCCTTGGGAAACGCTGACTTTATGTTGTTTATCTGCCTCAACAATCAGATGGCTATTGCTTTCGACAAAATAAGCATCATCTCCGTGACGGGTTCGGAAAGCACGCACCCGCAGTGCTTTCGGGAATTTCACCACCCCATCGGTGGGCGCGTTAATCACGCCAGCGGCTTCGGCGGTAAACACCCCCCCGGTGTGGAACGTCCGCATCGTTAACTGGGTTCCCGGTTCCCCGATGGATTGGGCGGCAATAATTCCGATCGCTTCCCCCAAATCTACCATGTGACCATGGGCTAAACTCCAGCCGTAGCAATGTTGACAGACGGAACGGTTGGCTTCGCAGGTCAGAGGCGATCGCAAAAACACTTCTTTCACCTGAGACTCGCCAATGGCTTCGGCTAACTCTTCACTAATGGCTTGATTACGGACAGCGAGTTCATCCCCATAACGCACGATTTCTCCGGTTTCGGGATGGATCACGTCTTTCCCCAAAACCCGACCCATGAGGCGATCTTTGAGGGGGATTAAAATGCGATCGCCATCGGTCATTGCCCGCATCGTAATGCCGCGTTGCGTCCCACAATCAATTTCCCGCAGAATCACATCCTGAGAAACGTCCACCAAACGGCGAGTTAAATATCCTGAGTCCGCCGTCCGTAAGGCCGTATCCACCAGACCTTTACGCGCCCCGTAGGAGGAAATAATATATTCGGTAACGGTTAACCCTTCTCGGAAATTGGTTTTAATCGGTAAATCGATAATTTCCCCTTGAGGGTCAGCCATCAAGCCCCGCATCCCTACCAACTGCCGCACCTGGGAAATATTCCCCCGGGCGCCGGAGAACGCCATCATATAAACGGAGTTCAAAGGGTTAGAAGATTTGAAGTTTTTGACCACTTGATCTTTCAGGGCTTCTGAAGTTCCGTTCCAAGTATCAATCACTTTTTGGAACCGTTCAACTTCAGTAATTTCCCCTTTCATATAGCGGCGTTGGGTGTTGCGAATTTCTTCTTCCGCTTTTTCTAATAAATCTCGTTTTGTGGGGGGAACTTGTAAGTCATCAACACTAATGGAAACCCCGGCTTTCGTGGCATAGCGAAATCCCAATTCCTTCAATTCATCGGCGATTTGGGCTGTTCTTGCGGTGCCATGATTCATAAACGCCCAGGACATTAATTTTTTTAATTGTCCTTTATCAATAACCTGATTCCGAAAGATTTTTTTGTTACTTGCCATGATTCAGTTATCAGTTATCAGTAATCAGTAATCAGTAATCAGTAATCAGTAATCAGTAATCGGTAATCAGTGATGAGTTGGGAGTTTTTAGTTTTGTAGAAAAACGATTTTAGGGTTACTGAGTTGGTATAAAAGTATAGTTGAAAACGATCAACTTTCAACTCTTAACAATTTACTCTCAACTACACACTGATTACTGGGTACGGGCGAAGCATTCGGCAGGTAAATTATCGGTTTTTATCATAAATTTTTGCCCGAATGCTTCGCCCCTACTGATTACTGATTACGCTAGCGTATCTTGGACGGTTTTATTGAAAATAACTCGTCCTGGGGTTGTGCGAATATATTGGGTTAGAACGTTACCGTTTTCATCCTCCCGAACGCGACGTAAAATTTTACCGGTTTTTTGTCCAACGAACACCTTGGTAACAACCCCTGTGGTTGATTTTTCTTCCACCTCTACTTTTTCCGGTTCATCGGACAAAACATCCCCTTCAAAGCGCACCATTACATAGGAGTGTAATTCAACTAACCCTTGTTGATAAGCGGTAATTACATCTTCTAAGTTAGCGAAATACCGTTCTTTTTGGTTGGCAAATTTGGGATTCTCTGCCGTTAGATAGTAACATCCCAAGACCATATCTTGGCTCGGTGTTACGATGGGTTTACCCGTGGCGGGTGACAGAATATTATTGCAAGCCAACATTAACAGCCGCGCTTCCGCTTGGGATTCAATCGACAAGGGAACGTGAACCGCCATTTGGTCTCCGTCGAAGTCCGCGTTAAACGCCGGACACACTAACGGGTGTAACTGAATCGCCCGACCTTCCACTAAAATCGGTTCAAAGGCTTGAATCCCCAAACGGTGCAGCGTCGGCGCTCGGTTCAGCATGACCGGATGGCCTGAAATCACTTCTTCCAACACATCCCAAACACTGGCATCATTGCGTTGAATTAATTTTTTCGCCGC
>JBMDYE010000233.1:0-15917 GCA_048595135.1 Planktothrix sp.
GTGCTTTGCTGCAAGGCGTTCAGTAACCCTTCGGGGTCTTTCGGATCATATAATAACTGTCCTGCTTTTCCTAAAGTTTCGGCAATTCCGCCTAATTTTGGGGCAATAATGGGTTTATTATAAGACATTGCCAAGATTAAACTTCCTGATGTTAAAATTTTTTCAAAAGGGAAAATCACCAGATCAGCGGCACTAAAAAACACAGGTATTTTATTATCTTCAATAAACTCTAACTTCAATTTCACATGATTTTGCTGACTAGCCCGTTGCGTTAATTCTAAAGCATAAGCTTCATGAACAGGTTTTCCGGCAATGACTAAAGTATCCTCTGGAAACTGTTGAGAATGTTGAGTCCAAACTGATAGTAGTTTTTCTAATCCTTTATAGGGTTTCAAATACCCTAAATTCAAATAAATTCGACCCGTTAAAGGAAGACCTAATTCTTGACGAGCGCTCTGGTCATGAATGGAAGAACCATAAACTGTGCGATAATTTCCATGAGGAATCACCACCGCTTTCTTTAGATTAATCGAATAATCTTGTTGGACTAATTCCAACCCGGATTGAGTATGAAAAATTAAATAATCAGCCCATTTTGACAAGGTGCTTCTTACCCAAATTTCTAATTGAGGAAACTGAGAATGATGGGCGATTTGATTATGAACAGTCCAAACAATTTTAACTCCCATCAGTCGAACAATCAAAATATCCAATAAAAAGAGCAAACAAACCCATATTTTCCCCGATTTCCGATTCGCTTTTAAATAATATTCAATCCAGTGTAAATGAAGAATAGAAATAGACCCCCCTTTTTCTTTTAAAATCGTCCTTAAACAGGGAAAATATCTCAGAGAATAAATACTAAATTCAACTTGAATATCTTGTTCACATAAAGCTTCAGCCAGTAGAGATTGGTAAGGATTCTCTGCTCGAAAGTCGGGCATCATCAAAACTTGAAGCGTTGAAGATGACTGTGTATGATGGAAATTCATGGGTTAAACCTTAAACTTCAATAAATTGGGGAATTAGAATAAAATTAGGGTTTGATGCCACCTTAACATAGAGAAAAATAATTGTCTGTAGCTCATCTGTGAATTTTATTGAATTGAAGTAAAATATTAGCAACATCAAATCTTTATTCTGCTCTCAGAGCTTGCCATTTCTAAAATAAAGGATATAATTTGGAAAAATGATCCCCCTAACTTGAAATTAAACAGCAGACCCAACATTTCTGACTCAATCATTTTTTCATCGAGTGAACAACAGTTAAAAAAGGGGATTTCCAGCGGATTGAGTGTAACGAGATAGTTTCAACTAACCCATTCATCTTAATCATGCCGAAAATCTCTGTAATTATCCCTGTTTATAATGGGGAAAAAACGATTCAACAAACCGTTGATTCTGTGTTGAATCAAACCTTTCAAGATTTTGAGCTTATTGTCATTAATGATGGATCGATTGATTCAACCTTAGAGATTCTCTCCAATATTTCTGATCCAAGACTCCAAGTTTTTTCCTATCCCAATTCTGGCGCACCTAAAAGCAGAAATCGAGGATTTGATCAATCATCCGGTGAATATATTGCCTTTTTAGATGCGGATGATTTGTGGACTCCTGATAAATTAGAAGCGCAGTTAACGGCGTTGCAAAACAACCCTGAAGCGGCGGTTGCTTATAGCTGGACAGATCATATTGATGAATCAGGACAATTTTTATATTCCGGTCGCCATCTCACAATTAATGGTAATGTTTATCCTGACTTATTAGTTCAAAATATTTTAGAAAATGGTTCTAACCCGCTAATTCGTCGGGAAGCGTTTGCAGAAATTCAAGGATTTGATGAATCGTTATTAGGGGGACAAGACCGAGATTTATATCTGCGGTTAGCCGCCCGTTATCCCTTTGTTGGAGTTCCTGCGGTTCACATATTTTATCGAATGTCACCTAACTCGATTTCCTCTCAAGTATTAAGACAAGAAAAACAATGTGTAGCTGTGATTGAAAAAGCATTTTTGCAAGCTCCTTCTGAATTACAACCCTTAAAACAACAAAGTTTAGCTCGAATTTATAAATATTTACTTTATCGCTCCTTACAAGGATATCCCTCTCAAAAAAGGGGTCGAGCCGCCCTGCGATTTTTGTATCATTATGGGAAATATAATCCCTTGGCTTTAAAACAATGGCAGTTTTTCTGCGTTATCCTGATTAAAAGTTCAATCATCGCTGTATTTCCACCATCATTTGCTCAAGGGATCTTATCTAACTTAAAAAAAGCGTCTAAGCGTTAATTCTTTCAGTTAGGGGAACTTTTAAGTTTTTAATGACGTTCTGTTGTAAAAAGTAAAAAGGGCTGAGACTGCTGGCTCGGAAAAACTCCAATTCACAAGCAGCAACAATATCTTTGTCAAGCTCCTGCTTATATTGAATGTGATGTTTAACAGTTCGTTTCAGCCCCCCTAACATCACTTTAAAAAAGACAATTGGCTTTTTCCAACCTGGGCTAATAAACATTCTAAATTCACAGGACTTTAAACCATATAAAAAAGCCAAAGACAGCAAATAGTTTTTTTCCAACCGATGGGAGGGAATATCATGTTCCAGGTGCATGGCGGGGTTATACCAAATTTCCCACCCGGCTTTATAAAGATTTAAAGAAATTTCATAATCATTTCCGCCTCGTCCTGTATTCATCAGTTGAGAAGGAACATGATCTAACCAAGCTTGTTTACGCACCACTAACCCAGCACCAGAGGGAAGCTGTAACTGTTCAGGACAGAATAAAAACGGTTCGTCTCCACTTTCTCGAACCGCTAATAAAAGATGTTCAACGCGTTCAATATTGGGGGGAGGTTCAACTTGATAAGCGGCATGAATTTGTCCGCCATAAGATCCCGCTTTCGGATGGTTTTTGCCAAATAAATAACTTTGCAAAACCCAATCACAAGCGGGT
The DNA here is from genome assembly GCA_048595135.1 of Planktothrix sp. GTDB lineage: Bacteria > Cyanobacteriota > Cyanobacteriia > Cyanobacteriales > Microcoleaceae > JBMDYE01. The sequence continues at coordinate 2,951 of JBMDYE010000233.1, forward strand.
AAATTATCATCATCTAAGAAACCAATTAATTCTCCTTTTGCTTCTTCCACGCCTCGCTGTCGAGCAAAAGCAATTCCCTGTTGCGGTTCAAATACATATCGTAGGGGAACATCAACCCGCCAATGTTTTTGAAAGTTTTGAATAACCTGAGCGGTATGATCTGTGCTATTATTATCAATAATAATAACTTCCCAATTGAGAGCTTCAGTTTGGGTCTGGGAGCGCAATTGTTTTAAGACGGAAGGCAAACGATAGGCTCCGTTATAAGTCGGAATCACAACTGAAAAATTCACCGGAATCACCTCATGTTATCCATTAGGGAGACCTAAAGCAATGTATGCCTATGGCCGTTTATATCCTAAACGGATTTGTTCGATTGACCTTCTAACTTAAGATAGATTTCCTACTTAAAATTATTTTTAAAAAGATAAAACGGACTGATCACACTACTGCGGAGAAACTCCATTTCACAAGCGGCAACAACATCGGTTTCTAGTTCGTTTCGGTGTTTGAGATAGTAAGTTAATGCTTTTCTAATATCATTGGCTAACCCTACGGGAAATAATAACGGACGTTGCCAAGGTTTTAACCGTAACATTCGGATATGATGTCGAGCTAACCCCGTATTTCGAGCTACATTAATTAAATAATTTCGTTCTAAACGAGAAGCGGGTATTTGATGATAGGTTTTTAAAGCGGGACTATACCAAATTTCCCATCCTTTGTTTTGAAGATAAACCATCGCTTCAATATCTTCACTCGCTAATCGATTATCGCCTACAGGCCCGGTTAAAAATGTTTCTTCAGGAACACTTTCACACCAAGCTTGTTTACGAACGACTAAGGCTAAAGCTGGGGGTAATAACTTATTTTTGGGTTCATAACAAGAGGGTTGATCTCCCCGTTTAGTAATGCCAAAAAATCCAGCAATGCGTTCAAAATTTTTCGGCGGTTCAATTTCATAATTGCCTTCTACTTGACTGGCATAAGCACCTGCTTTTGGGTGTTCTTGAGCAAATTGATAAGCATTTTGAACCCAATCTAACGCAGGTAAGTTATCATCATCTAAAAAAGCAATAATCGGAGCTTGGGATTCTTTGATAGCTCGTTTTCGGGCAAACGCAACCCCCTGTTGGGTTTCTAAATAGTATTTAATTGGAACAGAATTTAACGAATTTTGTTGATAATTTTGAATAATTTCTGCGGTGTTATCTTTGCTATTATTATCAATAATTAAAATTTCCCAATTAATCGTTTCTGTTCCCGTTTGCGATCGCAACTTGTCTAAAACTTGCGGTAAACGGGTAGCCCCATTATAGGTAGGAATGGCGACAGTCAGATCAACCATAGAATTATCAGCAGTAGGGTTGCTGGTGCTAGTATAGCTCATTCCTAGTAGGATGGGCTCTGCCCATCATCAACCCAGCAGAATAGAGGATTGCGATCGCTTTTTCTGTCTTGAATTAAGAATAAGATGGGCTTTGCCCATCCTACAGAATGGATGCGATCGCTTTTTCTGTCTTGAATTAATCAGAAGATGGGCAAAGCCCATCCTACAGTTATTCGTCTTTAACCGCTTCAATGGTAATCACATCATCTCCTTCGGGTGTTTTTGAAGTATTTAAGATGACAGGTTGAACATTCGGTTCAACGGTGGGAGGTCTCCGCAACGGTTGAACATTCATCACTAACGGTTCTTCTTTCTTTAAGGGAGTAAAAGGTTGATGATTAAAGACTAATTTTTCATCGCCTTTATCCACATAAATTGTATCTCCCGTCACAAATTGTTGTTCTAATAATAAATTGGCAATCGGGTTTTCTAATTCCCGTTGCATGGCTCGTTTTAACGGTCTTGCGCCATAAACCGGATCATAACCAATTTCTGCTAAATAATCCATGGTCGCCGGAGACAATTCAATGGATATTTTCTGATCCGATAATAACCGTTGAATCCGTTTAACTTGAATTGCCACAATATGCCGCAATTCTCCTTTACTTAACGGATGGAATAGAATAATATCATCCACCCGATTTAAAAATTCGGGGCGGAAATGCGATCGCAACGCCCCCATTACCCGCTTCACCATTTCCTCATAGCGAGATTCATCTCCCCCCACATCTAAAATATGTTCGCCGCCGATATTACTGGTCATCACAATGACGGTATTACGGAAATCAACAGTTCTCCCTTGAGAATCGGTAATTCTGCCATCATCTAACACCTGTAATAAAATATTGAAAACATCGGGATGGGCTTTTTCCACCTCATCAAATAAAATCACCGAATAGGGATGACGACGCACCGCTTCCGACAGTTGACCGCCTTCGTCGTAACCCACATACCCAGGAGGCGCCCCCACTAACCGGGAAACGGCGTGTTTCTCCATATATTCAGACATATCAATCCGAATAATCGATTCTTCACTATCAAATAAAAACTCCGCTAACGCCTTCGCTAACTCGGTTTTTCCGACCCCTGTAGGCCCCATAAACAGGAAAGAACCAATCGGACGACCGGGATCTTTCATTCCTGCCCTAGCGCGCCGTATCGCTGCGGAAACCGACGCTACAGCTTCTTGTTGTCCGATCACCCGTTGATGGAGGTGACTTTCTAAGCGTAACAATTTTTGACGTTCTGACTCTAATAAACGGTTAACCGGAATCCCCGTCCACTTCGCAATAATAGCAGCAACATCCGCCTCGGTGACTTCCTCCCGCAACATTGAGGAACCTTGAGATTGTAGTTTAACTAATTCCGCTTCTTTGGCTTCGCGTTCTTGATGGACGGTTTCCAATTGACCATATTTTAATTGGGCGGCTTTGTTTAAATCATAAGCCCGTTCAGCTTGTTCAATTTGAACGCGTAATTTTTCTTCTTCCTCCTTGAGGGTATTAATACTATCTAACAGTTGTTTTTCCCCTTGCCATTGGGAGGCGAGTTGTTCCTGTTTGGTTTTTAAAGTATTAATTTCTTCTTTAATGCGTTGTAAACGGATAGTTACACCTGCATCGGGAGTGCGGCGGTTTCCCTCGCCATTTCCTGATGATGAACTTTCCCCTTCAATGGATAATTTTTCCATTTCCAACTGCATCACCCGCCGATCAATTTGTTCTAATTCAACGGGTTTTGAGGTAATTTCCATTTTCAGTTGGGCGGCGGCTTCATCGACAACATCAATGGCTTTATCGGGAAGAAAGCGATCGCTAATATACCGACTCGATAACATTGCCGCCGCCACCAACGCGCTATCGGTAATTTTCACGCCATGATGGCGTTCATAACGATCTTTTAATCCCCTTAAAATGGAGATTGTATCTTCTGGGGACGGTTGATCCACATAAATTTGTTGAAACCGTCGTTCTAACGCTGGATCTTTTTCAATATGTTTACGATATTCATCTACAGTAGAAGCCCCAATACACCGTAATTCTCCCCGTGCTAACATCGGTTTGAGTAAATTACTGGCATCCATCCCCGATGAACCGCCTCCAGAACCCGCACCGACCACGGTATGTAATTCATCAATAAATAAGACAATTTGCCCTTCGGAATGGGTGACTTCTCGTAAGACTGATCGCAGTCTTTCTTCAAATTCGCCGCGATATTTTGCCCCTGCAATTAAACTTCCCATATCCAGGGAAATTAACTGCCGATTTTTTAAGGATTCTGGCACATCTCCATTCACAATGCGTTGGGCGAGTCCTTCGGCGATCGCCGTTTTTCCGACGCCCGGTTCTCCAATTAAAACCGGGTTATTTTTAGTTCTGCGCGATAAACAACTGACCACGCGACGGACTTCTTCATCTCGTCCAATAACGGGGTCAAGTTTTCCAGCTTTGGCGAGTTCCGTTAAGTCTCGACCATATTTTTTTAAGGCTTCATAACTGGTTTCCGGGCTTTGGGTTTCGACTTTGGCGCTTCCTCGGATCGCTTTGATGGCTTCTTCGAGTTTCGGACGCATGGACGGGGGACGTCCGGGGCGATCATAGCCGGGACGTCCGGGGCGTTGGGGGGCGGTGGGTTGTTCTCCGGCTAAGAGTTTACGGCCAATGCGATCGTCTTCTGAGAAAGCCAGGATTAAATGTTCAACGGAGATAAAGTTATCTTGTAGGGCTTGACGGGCTTCTTCTGCCTTATCTAATAAGATATCTAAGCCTTGTCCTAAATATAAATTTTCAATCCGTCCGACTTTCGGTTGTCGTTTGGTAAAGGCTTCTAACTGTTGACTTAAAATATCCGTATCTACTCCCGCCCGACTCAGCAGACTGGTTGCGAGTCCATTTTGTTCAAGGAGGGCGATCAGCAAGTGTTCGACTTCTAAGTTCTGATTTTGAAAACGACGCGCTACGTCCTGGGATTTGACAACGGCTTCCCAGGCTTTATCTGTAAATTTACTCGGATCGGTCGGTTGCATCGTTCAGGTTGTCTATAAAGGATAAGAAATAATCATCACTATACTGCCCCCATTTTAACTATATTTGGCGGCAAGCCGTAAAATCAATATGGGAGCAAGGGATAAAGGGTACTAACGTCACCAACTCAAGATCTGAAGGTTACGATGAGCATCAGCCCATTACCAAGCCCAGCCCTCCAGAATTATCAATAGAAAATAACAGGGATTTTTTAGATTTAATTGTAGGATTAATGTCATCCCCAGGATTTGTAACTAGAAAAAATAGTGAAGGGCTAAATGGCTAAATCAACCTCTGCCCCAATCAGGCTTAAAAATTTAGTACCATAATGTTGAATTTCTAAAAAATTTGCCTGTTGGGGGTCGGATTTATAAATTAAAAAATTCTTCATTACCCCTAACGTTGCAGCACTTTCTAAGGGGCCAATAAACCGAGTATCTCGATCTAGAAAATCCGGCTGACTTGCCCAATATTTCATTTGATTGGCATTCAAAAAATAACAACCCGAATGGGGGTTTAACGTGCGACGAAACACCATCGGAACTCCCAGAATCATACTTTTCAGTTGGGGACGTTCCTTGATATTTTGAAAAGGTTCTGTTACTCTAGGGGCAATATCACCATCAATATAAGCTTTGTAAGACAGTCCATGAGTGGAAATTTCATAACGATTCGGTTGTAATAAACAGCGATCGCCTGCTTCTTTGGTAAACCAATATAATTTCACAAAAAACCAAGGATCATGAATAATTAAATCATCTTCTAAAAAGCAATAATAATCATATTGACCTAGACTCTCTCGCAACACCGCTTGACACTCAAATCCTAACAGCATCGGTTCAACTTGGGTGGAATAATGTTGATAAAAATGCTCAGGAACAGAGAGTTGATTTAAAAGATGGCAATCTTTTGTGGTACAAATGACAATATCAAGCTCGTTTGTGAGGGGATGATTAGCAGGAAGGGCTAATCGTTTATTGATATCAATCATACTTTGGGATTTACTAAACAGTTGGTGTAAAGCCTCCAAACTTTGACTTAAGGCGGTTAAACGGGGTTGAGGATTTGATTTTTGAGAATCATATATACTTTTCTGTTGGGGTTTATAAAAGTGGGCAATTGTAATTAGGATTTTCATGGATGGGAACTGGGCGATCGCAAAGTAAAAACCTTTAAAGTAATTGTATAGTACGGAACAGGGAATAGTAGATAGAAAGCAGTGATTAACGAACGCTTAATTGCAACGTTACTGGTTTTATAAGTTGTTCCTTAAGCCAATTCTCGAATTTTTCATCAAGTAACTTTTGTTGCATTTTTTCATCAAATTGGACAGGAATAATCTTTTCTACTCGAATTATAATCCAAACATCTTCGATCTGAGTAGGAGAGATTAATTCTCCCATGGGACTTGCTTTTAAAAGTTGGGCAAGTTTAGGATGGGATGCCCCTAATTCCACTGGCCCAATTAAACCGTCTCTTTGCGCTTCTACACCTTCAGAATATTGTTTTGACAGTTCTGCAAAGGTTTCTTTGCCTTCTTTTAAACGCGAGTAAAGTTCCTGGGCTAGATCGCCATTTCTGACCCGAATTAGAGAATAAATATATTGATCAAGCTTAGATTTTTGCTGAAGAAAAGAGGTTTCTAATTCGTTTCCCCAAGTAGCTTTTTTAAACTTTTCAAGTCTCAGTTTGCGCGTGGCTAAATGGATGACTTGTGCTTCGGTGAGGTTTTGGTCTTGTAACCAGTGTTGACGATTGATGGGAGAGGTTAATTGATGTTGATTGTAAAAAGCTTGACAACATTCTGCTTCTTCTTCTGGAGTACAATTAACATCTGCGATCGCCTGATCAATCACCAGTTCTTCCTGAAGTTTTGGCAAAAGCTGATATTGTTTTAACAAATCGGTTAATTCGGTTCCTGTCAGGGTGCGATCGCCAAGTTTTAATAACGGTTGTTCTGCTGTATAATGAGGAATAGCTGCTAATTGAGGATGAGATTTTTTGCCATTGGAATCCTTAATTTCACTGTGAGCCACTTTCATCCATAACGGAACCGAACTCCCCCTAATTCCCTGCTGAACCCAATCTAAATGTTGGGGAAGTAATAGTGATAAATCGTATTTTTCCTGAATAATTTGTCTGGCTAAGGCGCGAATTTCACGCATTTGATCAGGCTTATTTAAAGCTTCTTCAATGCGATCGGCAATTTCTTCAGGGGAGAAGAAATCCGCTAATAAACCATTGACTCCATCTTGGATCAATTCAGCCACAGGAGGGGTATTAGAACCTACCACTAAACAACCCGTTGATAACGATTCTAATAATGACCAGGATAAAACAAACGGACGAGTTAAATAAACATGAACCGCAGACGCTTGTAAAACTTGTAGATATTCTTCATAGGGGAGATGTCCGGTAAAGTGAACCCTCGATAAATCTAAAGGAAATTTTTCTAACATCAACTGTTTATAAGTTTTGCCATCGGGCAAGGTTTTTCCATAGGCTACTCGATCTTCCCCAACAATCACAACATGACATTGGGGACGGCGTTGTTGCAGTAAATAAATTGCTTCAATAAATTGGGGAAATCCTCGATAAGGTTCCATACCTCGACCCACATAAGTCACGAGTTCTTCAACAGGAGAAAGGTCAAGATTGAGCCGAGGTAAAACTAATTTTGCACCCGGTTTAGGACGGAAGAAATTGGTATCAATGCCATCATGAAGCACTTTAATTTTATCTTGATATTCTGGGGGAAATTGTTGGCGCTGCCAATAGGTCGGAGAAAGACCGCGATCGCAACTATACAAATCTAATAAAATCGGTGCATTTTTAATTCTAATTCGGGCTTCATCATCACCCGTTAAGGGGTCACTCGGATCAAAATCTGCATCCGAACCATGAGCCTGATAAAACCATTCAAAATAACATAATAATTTAGCGTTCGGAAATAAATCTTTGATTAATAAAGTCGGCCCCCAACCGGAATGACCATAGACCACATCGGGAACAAACCCCCTCGCCTTGAGTTGATCCGCCATCCGATACACGGCCTGACCTTGTAATACAGCATTTTCTAGCGGACGGACATAATGGTGGGTGTCCGGTTGTGCTTGTCGTTTGGGTTGATAAATCATTTTGCTGACACCGGGAAGACGACCTTCTCGGCGAGTGGTACCAAAGACAACTTGATGACGTTTATCTTTTGCCATCGCCGCTGCCAGATGGCGGAATTGAGCCGGAAAATTAGGATGTAAAAATAGGATACGCATTGTTGTTATTGTATGAATAAGTTCCTGCTGTCCCTTTGCCGAGAGACAGCAGGAGATAAATACAATGCACAATTTGCTCAGTGCGATTGAGGCATCGGGTGTGTGTATGGGGTTGTCAGCCAATACACACACTCATTTCTTAGATAGGCTCAACCACAAAATCTGAAGCATCGAAGGCTCCTCGGTTGACGCCAGCTACAAAAGCGAGTTGTTCTGATTGAGCCGGAGTGAATCCTTCAGTTAGAACATAGATCCGAGTTCCGGTTACACCATTAATCGTGGTGTTCTGGAACCCTAAACTTTCAAAAGCAATACCCTCCAGTAGGAAGAAGTCAGTCCCATTTTGGAAATCTGTGATCCAGTCACCCGCAGGAGGAGCGATAATCGGTTCACCTGGATCAATAGGCTCAGGTACAAATTGGGTATAAAGCAATTGGAAGAAATCAGTCTCAGTCCCCCCGGTTAATGTGTCGCGTGCGGTTTGGGTTTCTGGGTCTTCCCCACCAAAGAGAATATCAATGCCAGCGCCACCGATGACGCGATCCACACCAAAGCCACCATCCAGGAAGTCATCCCCAGCACCCCCATTGAGGATATCATTGCCAGCGAGAGATTCAGCTACACCCGAGTCGCCATAGATGGTGTCATTGCCACCGAGTCCCTGAAGGTTATCAGCACCTTCACCACCATCGATGTAGTCTCCTTCAATACCTCCTCGAATCGTTTCTAACCCAGCACCTCCTAATAGGGTACTCGCGCCAGCACCTCCATCCAAAATGTCGTTACCATCGCCACCATCAATGGTGTCAAGACCATCTCCGCCCAGGAGGGAGTCATCCCCTGCATAGCCATAGAGGGCATCATCGCCAGCGCCACCTAGGATGGTATCGTTGCCACCGATAACTGTATCGTTAGCTTCACCATAAAGGCTATCGTTGCCATCTGCACCATCAATGTAGTCAGCACCACCGGAAATTAAACCCTCTCCATCATCGCCGTACAGCGCTTCATCAAAGGAGCTACCAATCACGTTGTCATTTCCGGCACCGCCCATTGCGGTATCCTCGAAGCCACCATATACCCAGTCAGAACCCGCACCCCCATCAAGGAGGTCTTTACCATCGTTGGCATCGTCAGCACTTGTCCCACCAAAGAGGGTGTCATTGCCGCCTTCACCATATAGGGAATCTTCCCCTGCATCGCCAAACAGTCTGTCTGCACCACCGCCACCAAACAAGGTGTCTTTATCGAGTCCACCTCGGAGCAGGTCATTAGCGCCTAAACCGGATAGGATGTCATCACCAGCATTGCCGCGTAGGGTATCGGCGTTAGCGGTACCTGTAAGGGTATCAGGAAGTTCTGTTCCATTTCTGATCGTCATGAGTTACTCCTCTTTACCAAATTCAAGTTATTGTTGTGATTTAACTAAAACATCACGGAATAGATTGGTTTTGCTAATCTCCTCATTCTTCCCCTCTCCTAGATGTAGGAGAGGGGAGTCGAAACCATCGAGAGGAGGTTGAGGAAATCTGGGTTAAAGTTATTCATTAAGAAAACAGGAAGTTGGTATTGGGTGAATTAATAATGTTGCTGCTGACATGAGCCGGAGTAAAGTTAACTCCTGGGAGAACGATTAAGATTTCGCCTGTTCCAAAGCCTGCATTACCCGCAACGCCATCTCCGACGAGGAATTGAGTATTCGTACCCGTAGAAGTATTAACGATACGCACATCAATGGCTGCAATGTCGCTGAAGGAAAGGAAGTCTCTTGCGGTTCCGGTTCCAGTGACAAATCCGTTGATCCGGTCTTGACCATCGCCACTGCGGTACATCATGGTATCGTTACCTGCACCGCCCGTGATGGTGTCATTCCCTGCACCCCCGTCAATATAATCATTTCCTCCCAGTCCGGTGAGGGTGTCATTCCCGCCAGAACCGAAGAGATTATCTCGACCTGTTGTACCCGTGAGGGAATCATCAAGGTCACTCCCAACGGTCAGACCGATCGCATCAACCGCGATCGCCCCTGTGAGATCCGCACCGAGGAAAATGGCGTTGGTAAAGTCACCTTTAGAGAGGTCAGCATTCCTTAAGTTGGCGTTGGTGAAGTTAGCACCAACAGCCAGACCGTTAATAAATATGCCTTCTGCATTCGCTTGGGTGAAGTTAGCTCCACTCAAATCACTATCATCAAATCTCGCTCCTGTTAGGTTGGTGACGATGCTACCCGACGGACTAAAATCTGTTCCGATTAAGACGGCATCATCAGCGAGAAGACCTGTCAGATCAGCACCGCGAAACTTGAGATTGGCTGTTTGTCCAGGTTCTAGGGGCGCATCACTGATGGCAACACCACTAAAATTCGCCCGATCAAAGATAGAATTTTGCCAAGTTACATCGGTGAAGTTGGTGAGCCGAAAATCGGCACCTGTGGCATTGACATCAACCAACAAAGTCGCCTCTAACGTAGCTTCTTGGAGATTAGCATTGGTTAAATTTGCACCGGTCAAGTCAGCCGCTTTCAGATTCGTTTTGAATAAATCGGCATTGGTAAAGTTAGTGCCTCTCAAGTTCGGTCGATCCGACTGTTCCCCACTGAGATTCGCTTCTTGCAAATTCGCATTGGTGAGGTTGGCGTTAGACAGATTAATCAGTTTTGTATCAATCAGGGATAAATCTGCCTGTCTGAGATCTGCGCCACTGAGATTGACATTTTCTAAAGTAGCTAAGGATAAATTAGCGGGGCCAAAGTTGCTATTAGGAGCAAAGATAGCTTGATGGGCATTCACATTAATCCAAAGGGATTCACTAAAGTTAGTGCCTCGGAGTTGAGTCCGAACCCCAGAAGCGTTGGGATCAAAGCGAACATTTTCCAATCGAGCTTTGAAAAAGGTGGAACCGTTGAGGTTTTGACCTCGGAAGCTATTTCCAACTAAGTTTTGTCCTTCAAAGTTTAAGGCTGGCATAGATGCACTGCTCCAGGGAATAATGAAAGGTTTAACAATTGTTGAATTGGGATAATTGGTTGAGAAAACCCACAATTCAGATGATTTTTTGAATTAGGAGAATAGGAACGTGGGTCTGTTGGTGGGATCAACATTGGTGTTAATATCGGCTGGGGTCAAGCTAGTTCCAATCAGTGTGAGTAATAGCTCTCCGGTTCCAAAGCCTGTATTTCCAGCAGTCCCATCACTGACTCGAATTTGTGTATTACCATTGACAAGTCGCACATCAAGTGGAGCGGTAATGTCACTAAAGGACAGGATGTCTCCTCCTACACCGACGGTGAATCCATTAATCCGGTCTTGGCCATCACCATTGCCATAATGAATTGTGTCGCTGCCTAAACCCCCTGTGATCGTGTCATTGTCGGTACCGCCCCTTAAAATATCGTTGCCATCTGCGCCCGTTAGGTTATCGTTGCCTACACCACCGATGAGTAAATCAGCACCCACGCCACCGTTGAGGTTATCGTTTCCTTCACCGCCTTCGAGGGTATCCGCCCCTCCGGCGCCGAGGAGGGTATCAGCACCACCATTGCCCAATAGGTTATCGTTCCCTAATCCTCCATTGAGGGTGTTATTGCTCTCGTTACCTGTGATGGTATTGGCGACATCGTTACCTGTACCGTTGAGGGCAGTACCGATTAAAACTAAGTTTTCTAGGTTAGCGGCTAAGGTGTAGTCAATGCTGGCTTCAACAACATCCGTGCCTTCATTGAGATTTTCAATGATCACATCACTGAGACTGTCAATCCTATAGATGTCATTGCCCAGACCACCCGTGATCGAGTCATTGCCTGTTCCCCCATCGAGGATATCGTTGCCATCACCCCCTGTGAGGGTATCGTTTCCTCCTTCACCTTTCAGGCTGTTGTTACTGGCGTTACCGATAATCGTATTGGCGAGTGTGTTACCTGTTCCTTCTAAGGCTGTCCCGGTAAGGGTTAACCGTTCTATATCACTGCTCAAGGTATAGGAGACACTTGACTGAACGAGATCGTTACCTTGGTTAGAAACTTCCAGAATCACATCGTCAGGACTATTGATCACATAAGTATCGTTACCAAGGCCACCTTTGAGGGTGTCATTGCCAGGGCCACCATTGAGATTATCGTTTCCGAGTCCACCATCGAGATAGTCATCTCCTCCTTGTCCTCGCAGGGTATCGGCACCATCAAAGCCGAAGATATTATCATTTTCACTTGTCCCGTCCAGGGTGTTATTACTGCTATCGCCACGAATTAGACCAATAACATCAACGAGAATCGCTCCTGTAAGATCGGCACCGACTAAGGTGGCGCCTGTGAAGTTGACTTTGGACAGGTCAGCATTATTCAGTTTGGCGTTGGTTAAATTTGCACCCGTGAGAATACCATCAACGAACTTGGCGCTGGTTAAGTCAGCACCCGTCAGGTTCGCGTTAGACAAATTCCCTTTAGAAAGGTCAGCATTCCTTAAATTGGCGTTGGTGAAGTTAGCCTCAATTGCAGTTCCATTGAAAAATAGATTTTCTGCATTAGCTTGGGTGAAGTTGGCTCGACTTAAATCGGTATCGGCAAATTTAGCTCCGGTGAGGTTAGTAACGGTGCTTCCTGACGGACTAAAATCAGCCCCCGTCAACACCGCATCATCAGCCATAAAGTTTGTTAAGTTAGCACCTCGAAATTTGACATTCCCTTCCTGTCCGGGTTCGAGGGGGGCGTCACTCAAGAAAACATTACTAAAATTAGCTAAGTCAAAAATTGAGTTTTGCAGGGTGATATCGGTTAATAATGCTGACCGAAAATCAGCACCCGTTTCATTGACATCAACAAATAAGGTGGCTTCTAGGTCGGCTTCTTCAAATTTGGCATTAGCGACGGTTGATCCTGAAAAATCAGCGGCTTTTAGCTTGGCTTTATAGAAGTCGGCTCCGGTAAAGTTGGCTCCAGAAAGATTGGGTCGTTCCGACTGTTCCCCACTGAGATTCGCTTCTCGCAAATTCGCATTGCTGAGGTTAGCGTTTCTGAGGTTAATTTGTTTTGTACTAACTAATGATAAATTGGCTCCCGTTAGGTTGGCTCCTTGAAAATTAACAAATTCTAATGTGGCTTTAAATAAACTGGCTGGTGCAAATCCGCTCCCTCCTGCAAACACGGCTCTCGCTGCGTTCACATTACTCATGTAAGATTCTTCAAAGTTGGTACCTCGGAGTTGTGTCTCGACGAATTGCACATCATAGAGTTTCGCTTTGAAAAACGTTGAGCCATTCAAGTTTTGACCGTTAAAACTGTTTCCTGT
>JBMDYE010000234.1:0-1535 GCA_048595135.1 Planktothrix sp.
GCTTCCTCAGAATCTGCGCTCATTTCTACAAAACCAAAGCCACGCATACGACCCGTTTCACGATCCACAGGAAGCTGAACTCGCTTTACCGATCCATACTCTGCAAATACAGAGGTCAGATCGTCATTAGTAACGTCATACGATAGATTGCCTACATAGATTGACATAGCTTGTCTCCAAAGATTACAGGATGTGTAGAGTAAATTTTCGGAGAGAAGTCTGTCAATGGAAAAACGGGAAAACTCGTTAATACTAGAAACAAATGTTGCTAACCGATATTCATGCTCTGAAATCAATATAGCACGTTTGAAAAGCTTATGGGGGTTTTGGGATTGTGAAATCAACCCCAAAATCTAGTGAGTATTCTTACTTATCCTTAATGAGGAGTCCAACAAGTTGCTGCACCGAAGTATCGCAAAGCATTGGTTGAGATGCAACAGTTATTTACGGAGGAGAAGCAGGACGCTTAGATGTTGGCGTTTTTCCTCGGCTTTATCGTATATTAAATAATAGCTACCATTTGTTTGCATTGAATCCAGTTTAAAATTTTACGTTGAGCAGTTATTAAAACAGTTAAACGTATAGCAATTCCAAATGAGTTATAATAAACGTAAGGTTAGCAATAATCCCCCAAAGCTGGCAAAAGAAAATGAACCTAATCGACGAAATAGACGAGTTTATCAATCAGACCAAAGATTCTAGAGAAATAAAAAGAGCTATTGCTGTCAAACTCAAACTACAAGGAAAACCCTACTGAGAGATTCAAAAATTATTACAAGTTTCTCAAGGATTTATCAGCCAATGGAAAAATCGGGTTCTTGTGGAAGGAGTAGAGAGTTTAAAACTTCAATATAAAGGAAGAAAAGGCTATCTAAGCCGCGAAGATAAACAGAAAGTTATTGAAGAATTAAGAGAAAGAGATTGGTTAAAACTGTCCGATTTACAAGTTTTGTTAGAAAGGGAGTACGGCGTAGTCTTTCAATCCCCTCAAAGTTATTATAGCTTGCTGGAAGAGGCTCACATCAGTTGGAAAAAAAGCCAAAAAAAGAATCCAGCGAAGAATGAGCAGTTGGTAGAAGAGAAAAAGGAAGAAATTGAAAAAAAGTTAGCGAGTTGGAAAGAAGAAATAGAGGCGGGAAAGCTGACGGTGCTTATGATTGATGAATGTCATCTTCTCTGGGGAGATGTGATAGGGTATGTTTGGGGAAGAACGGATCGGAGAATAGAAATTCCGATCAAAAACCAAAAAGAAAGGCAAACTTATTATGGAGCTTTAGATTACCAAACCCAAGAATTTATTATCAAAGGTTATTCGGCGGGAAATACAGAAAATACCGTGGACTTTATCCGGTATTTACAACAGCAGAGACCTCAGAAAAGATTAGCGATATTTTGGGATAATGCGACTTATCATTGTTCTCAAAGTTTTCGGGATTACCTAACTCAAATCAATCAAAATTTACCCGAAGAAGAATGGCAGATTACTTGTGTAAATTTTGCCCCTAATGCACCGGAACAAAATCCGGTAGAAGATC
>JBMDYE010000235.1:0-1559 GCA_048595135.1 Planktothrix sp.
CAAACTTTACAACCATCTGGGTCAAACGCCTCCCCCGGTTCACATTGATATTCAATTAGGGGTTCCTTTAGCACGGGGGTTAGGCAGTTCTGCGACGGCGATTGTCGGGGGACTGGTGGGAGCAAATGCCTTAGCGGGAAATCCCTTAAGCCAAACCGAGGTGATGGAACTAGCCGTTGAAATGGAAGGCCACCCGGATAACGTGGTTCCGGCGTTGTTGGGAAATTGCCAATTGTCCGTTTCCAGAGGCGAAAGCACCGACGGTTGGGAAATTTGCCAAATTCCTTGGCATTCCGATATTGTGCCTGTGTTAGCGATTCCTGATTTTGAATTATCCACCGCAGAAGCTCGGCGAGTGTTACCGAAAGAATATAGTCGCGCCGATGCTATTTTTAATGCGGCGCATTTGGGTTTGTTAATTCGCGGGTTAGAAACCGGAAACCCCGATTGGTTGCGGTATTCCCTCCAAGATAAAATTCATCAACCCTATCGAAAATCGTTAATTCGGGGGTTTGATGGGGTGAGAACAGCAGCCTTAACCGCAGGTGCTTATGAATTGGTGATTAGTGGGGCGGGGCCAACGTTGTTAGCGTTAACAAATGCCGCCTCCGCCTCAAGGGTTGCGGAAGCAATGACGACCGATTGGACAAAAGAAGGCGTGAACCCTGATGTGCAGGTGTTACAGTTAGATCCCCTAGGCGCAACCCAAGAATTCAGAAATTAATCCGTCTTTCCCGACAGCTAGGGGGAAATTACGTTAACAAAGCTGCATTGTTCTGCTACAGGACGATGCAGCTTTATTGTGTTGGAAATTTATGTCTAAGCAAACTCAACAAAATATATAGCACTACACATTACAGTTAGGACATTTCTGAACCTTGAAACCTTTTCACTGCTTAGTGTTGCTTATTTTTTGTTCCTATTCTTTAGTGCTGCTATAGGAATGATTTGATATTATTATGTGTTTTTTCTGTAAAGATACTTAACAAAAGTTTACAGCGTGTCTATAATAGAATCGTAAGCAATAGGTATTTCTTCTCACCAAATCCTATGAGTAGTCAATTTCCTTGGCTGACCGCAATTATCCTGATGCCCCTGCTGGCATCCTTTGCAATTCCCCTCATTCCTGACCAAAACGGTAAAACCATCCGTTGGTATGCCTTGGGAGTCGGTTTAGTTGATTTAGTTCTCAGCGTTATTTATTTCTGGCAACACTACGACTTCGCCAACACTGCGTTTCAACTCACAGAAACTTTCAGTTGGATACCGCAACTGGGACTAAATTGGTCAGTCAGTATTGACGGGTTATCAATGCCCCTCATTCTTCTAACTGGATTTATTAATACCGCAGCAATTTTAGCGTCGTGGAAAGTCACGAACAAACCACGACTTTTTTATGTCTTATTGTTGGTCTTGTATAGCGCCCAGTTAGGCGTCTTTGCAGCCCAAGATTTACTGTTGTTCTTTATCTTCTGGGAATTAGAATTAGTTCCGACTTATATTTTAATTTCAATTTGGGGCGGACAAAAACGCCTGTATGCTGCCACTAAATTTATCCT
>JBMDYE010000236.1:0-1743 GCA_048595135.1 Planktothrix sp.
GCAGCATTGGGAATATTGCTTTTGAATGTGGCTATCAATCTCAATCTCGATTTACTGAACAATTTAAAAATTTGTTTGGAATTACCCCACGTGAACTACGTAAAACCAAAATGCTCACTTAGGGCGAATTTATGGCAAATCTGCGTATAAAAAATTTTTAGAAGAAAACTTAAGATCTTTTACACATTTAAAAAGGTTCTTGAGAAAGCAAATGAAAAAAGTAGCAGTAATTTTATCGGGTTGTGGTTATTTAGATGGTTCTGAAATTAGAGAGTCTGTTTTAACCCTATTAGCTTTAGATACAGTCAATATTGAATATCAAATTTTTGCACCTGATGAGCCTTTGTTTCATGTCATCGACCATGTGAGTGGCGAAATAAACATGACTGAGCGGAGAAATATTTTGCAAGAAGCAGGACGAATTGCCCGAGGTAAAATTTCCTCACTCGATCAACTTAATGAAAATGAATTTGGTGGTCTTATTTTGCCGGGTGGTTTTGGTGTCGCTAAAAATTTATCAACTTTTGCCTTTAAAGGAGCAGAAGCGAGAGTACATGGTACAGTGGCTTCAATTTTAAAAGCGTTTCATCAGAGCAAGAAACCAATTGGGGCAATCTGTATTTCGCCTGCTCTTTTAGCGCTTACGTTTGGAGAGTTACACCCAACTATTACGTTAGGGTCTGACGTTAACACTGCTAAGGAAATTGAAAAAACGGGTTCAATTCACCATGTTTGTCAAACCTCAAGCTGTGTGGTCGATAAACAAAACTTATTTGTTACTACGCCTGCCTATATGGATGATCAAGCTGGCTTAAAGGATGTCTTTTTAGGAATTACAAGTTTAGTTACTGCCATGACAATTTTGGCAAATTAAGATATGTGATTAGGGATAGAAATTGCTATCCCTTATTTCATTGCGTTCTTTGTATAAATCTAATCAACGATAAGTAACTTCGCACCATTCAGGCTAAAAGACTGATGCGGCTCGGAGTTATCTCCGACTTGATAACTCATTCCCGAAGTTAAAGTAAATGTTCGGCCATCCTTCAATCTACTTTCTAGCTCGCCTTCTAGACAAAATAATATGTGTCCTTTTTCACACCAATGGTCTGCTAAGTAATTTGCTGAGTACTCTACAAGTCTTACCCTAATTTTATTTGTTTCTTCACCAAAAAATTGAGTTTTCCAATAAGCTTTTCCAGTTTCACCACTATATTCAGTGACTTCAATTTCTTCCCAGTTTGTAATTTGAAATGGAAAAGGCGCGATATTCATAATTTTTCCAAAGACGTATTATTGTATTTTCAACTTATAGACAAAATTGTTTTTTGCAAACTGTTTATTAATAAATCATATAGATACCAGCAGGCCCAAACCTCACATTCAGGCCTCCTCTTAAAACTTACTCAGACAACGCTAATAACTTCTGAACATACTGTACCGCATTATCCGCTATGTCTTGGTGTGTCGGAATATCGTCATCTTCTGATGGGTTTGTGTCTATACCATAAAATGCATGAAGTGGTTGATAATCCGCGCCAACATATAAAGCCGTTAGCTTAAATGGAGTAAAAATCTGCTCTAAAGAAAGCTTGTATTCACCATACTCTGAATAGACCTTTTCTTTCACACCCGCAGACACAGCCAACATAAATTTCTTATTTTTAAGCTTGTCGCCTGTTGAACCGTACGCCCAGCCATACGTCAAAACTTCATCAAGCCATTGTTTCAAAAGCGGTGGGC
>JBMDYE010000237.1:0-4581 GCA_048595135.1 Planktothrix sp.
GGAACATCAACGACTATGATTTTTCCGCAAAAAATATTAACGCTTTTAGAATTTGAACGGGGAATAAAAGCTTGGAAAGAGCAAGATTATGAAGCGGCATTAATGTCTTTTAAAATTGTTTTTAATCATAATCCTAATGATGCGATCGCTTCCCTTTATATTCAACGCTGTCAAGAACAATTAGAATTAAAAATTCAGCAGCATTTTGATTGGAATGAAGGAGTAGAATCCTTAGCCAGTGACTATCAACTGAACCCCTAAAAATATGTTCAATGAAATCCTTAAATGTTGGCTACGCATCCATATTGTGTAGAGACGCGCCAATAACCTTCGGTATGGCTTCGCCTGGGCGCGTCTCTACATGGGGTTTAGAGATCATCTATAGCACCGATTTCAGGATTTCATCTTAAAAACTCTGTCAACCAACGTTGAGTTTTGGTATATGATTGAACTAGGGGATAAAGCGTAAAATCTTAAGCTATTAAACTTGATGCAAGTTACCAAAACCTTATTTCAAACTAAAATTCTCAACAATGCAATCCGCAATTTTACCTTTCCTGATGATTTGCTAGAACGTCATCAGATTCTTCAACGTTGGATTAATACGTTAAAAGCGGGAACCTTAGCAAAAGTTAAAGAAACTTCTCTACAAGGTAATTTTTTAAACGATTTATTTCAGGATATCTTAGGATATCGTTCTGTGATTTCAGGAGAAGGAAAAACCTGGGAAATTCACGCTGAACAAACGATTTCTGATGGCGGTGGGTTTGCGGACGGTGCGTTAGGATTATTTACAGCAGTTGAAGGAAAAAGTGGAAACGTTAAACTTCAAGGAAAAATTATTGCACCCATTGAATTAAAAAGTGCGAAAGATGATTTAGACCGACCCGCACCCGGACGCAAACTTTCTGCGGTTGAACAAGGTTGGCAATATGCAAATTATACTGAAAATTGCCGATGGGTGATTGTTTCCAATTATCGAGAATTACGGTTATATCAACTGAGTAAAACCCCGGCTTATTTTGAACGGTTTTTATTAATTGATTTAGAAGGTATTGAAAATTTTAAAAAGCTTTATTATCTCCTCTGTCGAAATAACTTTTTACCCAAACTCGGACAACAACAATCGGTTATTGATCGGCTATTAGCGGATTCCAATACGGCACAGCAAGAAATTACAGAACAACTGTATAAAGATTATAGTGAAGTACGGACAGATCTAATTAGACATTTTTGCTTTCAAGGGCCTAAAAATCTACCCAATCGAAATAATATTTTAATTGAAAAAGCTCAAAAAACCTTAGATAGAATATTATTTTTAGCCTTTTGTCAAGATCGAGGATTACTCCCGAAAAATACCCTAAATCAGGCTCATGATCATAAAGATCCCTATAATCCTCGATTCATTTGGGATAATTACAAAGCGGTATTTTCTTGGGTGGATAAAGGCAATGAAGATCCGCCTATTCCAGGTTACAATGGGGGATTATTTCAACATGATCCGCTATTAGATGAACAGTTAACGGTTCCCGATCCCCTTTGTACTCAACTTAAAAACTTAACGAAATATGACTTTGAAACAGAGGTTTCTGTTGATATTTTAGGACATATTTTTGAACAATCGATTACGGATTTAGAAGTCTTAAAAGCAGAAACCCAGGGTCAAGCGTTTAATAAAACATCGGGAAAACGCAAAACCCAAGGAATTTTTTATACCCCAGCGTTTATTACTCAATATATTGTGCAGGTTGCGTTAGGAAGTTATCTTAAACAAAAAGAAGATGAACTACGCGATCGCTTGCAATTAAACAATACCCCAAAAAAAGCCACTAAACAACAAAAACAAGCAGAAATTGAGTTTTGGCAAACCTATCGAGATCAAGTTTTAAGACAAACAAAAGTTTGTGATCCCGCTTGCGGTTCTGGTGCATTTTTAATCGCTGCATTTGATTATTTATTCCAAGATTATCAACGAGTCAATCAAGCGTTATCTTCTTTAATGGGAACCCCTGAACCGGAATTACAGCGTTTAGATACCCTAATTTTAACTCAAAATTTATATGGGGTTGATTTATCGGCGGAATCTGTTGAAATTACGAAATTATCCCTTTGGTTAAAAACGGCTGAACCTGGAAAATCGTTAACGGATTTAGATGATAATATTAAACAAGGGAATTCTATCGTTGCGGATTCTGGATTTACCGAAAAAGCGTTTAATTGGGAAACGGAATTTCCTGAAGTCTTTGCAAAGGGGGGGTTTGATGTGGTCATTGGAAATCCTCCCTACGTCCGACAAGAATTATTATCCCCCATTAAACCTTATTTAAAACAACATTATCAATCCTATGATGGGGTTGCTGATTTATATGCTTATTTCTATGAAAAAGGGTTAAATATCCTGAAAACCGGAGGAAAATTATCCTATATTGTTACTAATAAATGGTTAAAAGCGGGTTATGGTGAACCCTTGCGTCGCTTTTTTATTGAAAATAGCATTTTTGAGCAAATTATTGATTTTGGACACGCCCCCATTTTTGAAGATGCAGATACCTTTCCTTGTATTATCTCGGTTTATAAACCGTCTTTATCTCAAATTGAAAGTTCTGAACCCGCCTCTGCTATTGATTCTAATTTTAACGTTAAAGTTTGTCCAGTTCCCAGGGAAAAATTAGCCGATCTTAACTTAACTCAATATGTTCAAAATGAAGGTTATGATGTCTCTTGGTCAAGGTTTACGGCTGAATCTTGGAGTTTAGAACGTCCCGACGTTGATGCGTTAATGAAAAAAATTCAGCGTGTGGGAGTTCCCCTCAAAGATTTTGCAGGCGTTAAACCTTATCGAGGTATACTAACAGGGTTAAATGAAGCTTTTTTAATTGATGATAATATTAAAAATAAAATTGTTCAAGCTGATCCAAAATCGGCGGAAATTATTAAACCTTATTTAAGAGGTCAGGATATTAAACGGTGGAGTCCTGAATGGCAAAATGTATGGATTATATTATTAAAATCTAGTAACGATCATATATGGTTATGGAGCAATACGAAAGATGATGCAGAAAATGTATTTGCTCAAACTTTCCCATCTATACATCAGTATATGAAACCTTTGGAAAATAAACTCCGGCAGCGAAGAGATCAAGGAAAATATTGGTGGGAATTACGATCTTGTTCTTATTATAATAAGTTTGAAGCTGAAAAATTAATTTATCAAGTTATTCAGACTTTACCACAATATGCTTTTGATGACTCTGGTTTATATGGAAATGATAAGACATTTATCCTCCCTAAGTCCGATAAATATTTACTGGGATGGCTTAACTCTCCTCTTATTTGGTATTATAGTTATCGAATTTTTACAGGAATGCTATCAAATTCAATTAGCCCAATGGGATATTTATTTGAAAGCCTTCCAATTGCACCCACAACCGACAAAATGCGTGATGAAGTTGAATCTATTGTTACCCGATTAATTGAAATCACAAAAGCGAACCAAACGGCTAATAATGATGTTTTAATGTGGCTACAAATTCAATATAAAGTTAAAAAAATCAGTCGAAAACTAGAAAACTTTGCAGGCTTGAGTTTTGAAGAATTAATCGAAGAAATCATCAAACAATTACCCAAAAGTAAATCCTCTGACCCATTAGGAGTTAAAGGGTTAAAATCAATTCGAGAAGCTTATAACGAATATGTACCCACCATTCAATCTCGTCAACAAGAAGCCTTAACCCTAGAAAAACGACTATCTGATTTAGTCAATCAAGCCTATCAACTAACCCCAGAAGAAATCGAATTAATGTGGAAAACAGCACCCCCAAGAATGCCATTTTATCCCTAATTTTAGGATTTTTTTCTGAAAATCAATTATTAGGTTTTATTTATTTCTGCGTTTCCCAAAACTTCTGAGTTAATAAAATTTCTATATCCTTGGGAAACGGACAAACATCAGGAAAAGTGACATCAGGATAATCTTCTCTAACCACTTCTAAAGCATCCTGATAAGATTCGGTTAAAATCTCTAATATAAAAGGTTTAAGACTAGGAGAGTCTTTAAATTCTTCTTTCAACTCCCTACGAAAATTTCTAATTTCAATTTCCCATCCTCGATAGCAGTCAGGGAGGGGACCATAACACCGTTTTAATAAATGTTCTAATAAACGCAGTAAAAAACTTCTCACCGCTTTTCGTTGACTTTTTCCCAACGATTCAACCTCATCAATCAAATTTTCCCAATCTAAATTTTCAAGATTTCTGGATTTTAGCTGATTCACTGTCTCTTCAATCCACAGCGCAAAATCAACATCATAAAGGGTTTTAGTCGTGATTGGTATCATGAATTTTTCCTTTAATCTAATTGCTAAATTTTCTTTATTCCTGTGTTTCCCAGAACTTCTGAGTTAATAAAATTTCTATATCTTGAGGAAACGGACAAACATCAGGAAATTCAGCATCATACTCAATCCCCATATTCTGCAAAGCTTCCTGATAACAATCAAAATAAATTTCTTGTAAATAATTCCTCAAACTAGGAGAATCTCTCAGTTGTTTTTTAATCTCCTGTTGAGTTCGAGAAATAGT
>JBMDYE010000238.1:0-15019 GCA_048595135.1 Planktothrix sp.
TGGAACGCCTGTTGGTTCTTTGGCGGCTTGTTCTGTCCGTCCTGATTTGATGCAGATGAGTGCCTACACAGCAGATTTTCCAGCTAAATCTTCCTTATCAACTAATCAAATTACTGCCCGAATTACAGCCGTTGAAATGACGGGATATGTAACACGAGTTTCCTTAATGAGTGAAGCAACGGGACAAGAACTGTTATATAAAGCTCGAACAACAGATTGGAATAGCAATTCCTGGCAGGAAGGACAATTAGTGGTTCTAAGTTGGTCAAAAGATGACTGTGTATTTTTACCCCACTAAATCAGTAATCAGTAATCAGTAATCAGTAATCAGTAATCAGTAGAGGAAATAGGGAACAGGGGACAGGGAATTCAGTAATCAGTAGTCAGTAATCAATTATCAATGCTTCTTCCCTATTCCCTAATTCTTAATTCTTAATTCTTAATTCTTAATTCTTCTCTCTATGTCTAAAATCAGTCGGCGCAACTTCATCAGAGGGGGCTTAGGGGCTGGTGCTGCGATCGCAGCCGCAAGCTGTAGCCCTAATCGTGGCCCCACGATTATTACCAATAAAATCAAAGATGTGACTCTCCGTTTAATGGGAACGGGTGCGGCTCAGATTAATGATATTCGGGAGCAAGCCGAAAAAGACCTCGGTTTTAAGATCTCCATGCGAGCGCTCAGTACGGCGGAGAATATTCAAATTGCCATTACTCAACCGAGACAGTATGACATTTACGATGGAGAATTTTTTAGTTTACCGTTAGTCATTCCATCGGGAAACCTGCAACCGATTAATATTCGCCGAATTCAGAACTTCGACAAAATCCCCCCAATTTTTACCACCGGAGAACTGTACCCCGGCGCCAGAGTGAATACCTCTCAAGGAACCGCCCCTCGAAAAGTGATGTTCCTCCAAGGGTCAGATTCTACGGAGTTTGCGAATAGTCCCACGGACTGGGCAACGATGATTCCGTTTCAGTTCAATGCGGATACATTAGGGTATCGTCCCGACTTAGTAGGCAGAACCATTGAATCTTGGGCGGAGTTATTTAACCCTGAGTTTCGAGGTAAAACCTCAATTCTTGATATTCCCTCCATTGGGATTATGGATGCGGCAATGGTGATGGAAGCGCAAGGGTTAATGCAATTTGGCGATAAAGGAAATATGACCCGTGAAGAACTCGATAAGGTAACGAATATCTTAATTGAGCAGAAAAGAGCAGGTCAGTTTCGAGCGTTTTGGAAGACTTTCGATGAGTCGGTTAACTTTATGGCATCCGGTGAAGTGGTGTTGCAATCCATGTGGTCGCCTGCGGTAACGGCGGTGAAAGCCAGAGGATTAAAGTGTGTTTACGCGCCCTTGAAAGAAGGATATCGAGGCTGGGGCGGCGGTTTGGGACTCTCCAAAAACCTGTCTGGAATTGAATTAGATGCCGCCTATGAATATCTCAACTGGGTGTTAGACGGTTGGGTGGGTGGCTTTTTATCTCGTCAAGGTTACTACAGCGCCGCCCCCGACAACGCTAGAAAATACATGAAGCCGGAGGAGTGGGATTTCTGGTATGAAGGGAAACCGGCTGCGATCGATATGATCGATCCCTTTGGAACCAAGATTGAGTCTCAAGGTGCTGTACGGGATGGGGGTTCTTTCCTAGAACGCATGGGAAATGTCGCTTGTTGGAATTCCTTCATGCCCGAACAAGTTTACCTCGTCTACAAATGGACAGAATTCATTGTCGCATAGTAGAGACGCGCCAAAAGCCTATCGGCATGGCTCCGCCCCGGCGCGTCTCTACAGGGGCTTGTGTTTTTTTCAATTAGGATATTTATAAATATGGCAGTTACTCAACTTCCCACTTCGGGTCAACCCACGCGATCGCAACGTAACAAAAAAATTAACTGGAAAACACTGGAACCTTATTTACTTTCTGCACCTCAAACTTTAGTTTTTCTGCTGTTTTTAGTGATTCCAATTGCAGCAATTGTTGTGGTGAGCTTTTGGAATTTTAATGGCTTTGCCATGTTCCCAGGATTTACATTAAATAATTATCTGGGAATTTTTACCTCCAGAGTTTATTTAGCAACTTATCTCAATACCCTAAAGTTTGCCTTTTTAGTCTGGTTAGTTTGTTTGTTAATTAGTTATCCCGTTGCTTATTTCTTATCCTTCCACATTAAAAATCCGAAATGGCAAACGATTTGGTTTCTAATTTGTACCGTCCCGTTTCTAACGTCTAATGTGATTCGGATGATTTCTTGGATTCCTTTTTTAGGACGAGAAGGATTAATTAACCAAGCGTTAATGGGATTAGGTTTAACAAAGCAACCGATTGAAATTTTTCTGTTCTCCGATTTTTCAGTTGTGTTAGCAATGGTGCATTTGTATGCCTTATTTATGGTTGCACCGATTTTTAATAGCATGATTAGAATTGATCGCAATCTCGTTTCTGCGGCGGAAGATGCAGGCGCATCCCCGTTTCAAATTCAAAAAGAAATTATTCTGCCTTTAGCAGCCCCAGGAATTGCCATTGGTTCGATTTTTGTGGTGACGTTGGTGATGGGTGAATTTGCCACCATGCGAATTATGAGTGGGGGTAAATCCTCTTCTGTAGGCTATTTAATTAAAAATCAATTGGATAGTTTGCAATACCCCTTAGCTGCCGCAAATGCAGTGGTTTTATTAATTATAACCCTGATAATTGTGTTTTCAATTTTACGTGTTGTTGATATTCGCAAGGAACTGTAAATCATGACTGAGAAGAAAAAGAAACCGATTTCTTATTATTTATTATCTGGCTTTTTTGGATTGTTTGTTCTGTTTCTTTATGGCCCGATGTTTGCTGTTTTTCTATTATCATTGCAGGGGCCAGAAGGACAGCTAACGTTCCCGATGCGAGGCTTTAGTTTTTATTGGTTAGGGGCTGTTTTTGGTGAACAGCGAGTTGGAAATTTTGTTGAGGCGTTTTGGCGATCGCTCTTTTTAGGATTAATTGTGATGGTAATAACGGTTGTCTTTAGTGTAATGGCAGGATTAGCCTTTCGCCGTCGCTTTACGGGTTCCAATCTAATTTTTTATCTAACGATTTCCAGCTTAATTGTACCGAGTATTTTGGTATCATTAGGCATTGGAATTGTCTTTGGTTTAGTGGGAATTGATAACCAGTGGTATTCGTCAGCACTCGCCGGACATTTAACCTGGACGTTACCCTTTGCGTTTTTAATTATGCTCGGTATTTTTGGGCGGTTTAATTCGTCCTATGAAGAAGCGGCGCGGGATTTAGGCGCGAGTGAAATGACAACATTTTGGCAAATTGTTTTTCCCTTAATCGCGTCGAGTGTTGTGGGAGTTGGGTTATTAGGTTTTACCCTTTCTTATGATGAATTTACCCGTACTTCATTAATTTCTGGAGAAACCAATACTTTACCGTTAGAAATCTTTGGAATGACAACAAATGTCACGTCTCCTAGCCTTTATGCCTTGGGTACATTAACCACAATTTTCTCGTTTATTCTAATTGGCGTTGCTTTATTTGTTATTCAATCCCTGTCAAACCGTCAAAGCAAAGCAAAAATAGAATGAATTAAGAATAGGAGTAGGGGCGAAGTAGGGGCGGGATCTTTCGGTAGGTAAATTATTGTTTTTTCTCCTAAATTTCTGCCCGAATGCTTCGCCTAACGGCAGGCTCCGCCAACGCCCCTACAGACTGAATGGGTCTATTTACTAAAGGCGTCTTTAATGTTTTCAACCAAACCTTTAACGCCATCCATAGAGTCGTCTACGGCTTTTTCTGTGCGAGCAGCGTGTTCATCGGCTCGTTGTTCAATGCGAGAGCGATCGCGTTGTGCTTTCCGCTCAACCGCAGTTCCTTTGTCATCAGCTTGATCAACTTTTGCAGCATTTCTATTCGCGGTTTCCTTGACATTTTTTTGACTGTCGCGGATTAATTCTTTTGAACCTTCCCGAACGTTATCTGCTGCATTTTCAATTTTATTCCCAATATTAGCAAACAATGGTGATGAAGCAGCCATTGCGCTTGTATTTAAGAAAAACGAACTCTGCCAAACTAAAACGCTAGCAACCAGAGCAAACAAGATTTTTCCAATAACATTGAGTTTCATAAATTAAATCTGTCCAAATCTTTAATACTCTTTTTGTACAACATCTAACTTATGAATTAAATCTCGCTGAAGATAGAATTTATTTGATGAGGGTATCATCCCATCTAAAAATACTCTATCTTGCTTCTCTAAGAGAATTCAGGCTGTGATCGCTATTTTAAAATGATTCATAATAATCTATCTTTTGATAGTTGAAAAAAATGGTCAAGGTAGGTAAATTCCCTACTATTGCCTATTAGAATCAATTCGCCGATATTGATAAGGTCGATTTTCTGCACCCCAAATTTGTTTTCCTTGAGCATCAAATCCTCGATCTTGAGTGTCCATACCATTTTGATCTAATTTAATTGTATTGGTAATTTTAACTGCTCCTCTAAAATTCGTTTTGCATCCTTCCGGTTGAGTTTCACCCATATATTGACTCGTTTCTTGTTTCTTTAAAAAAACGCTGCATTGAACACTTTCAATGTCTTGACTTTCCCGAACTCGATCTGATTTAGGTTGGTTACAAAACCCTATCCAAGTTTTAGGATTAACAGGTTTAAACGAAACAGACTCAACACTTTGTCCGTCTTGACTCGGTAAAATTTGTAAAATTCTTTGACGATAAGGTTTTCCTAAATCACGGGTTAAAGCTTGTTCTTGATAAAGAAAAATACCCCCAGGACGATCTAAACGAACATCTTGATTGTTGACCGTAATTTCACAAGTTGTCATCCGTACACTCGGCGCGTCAGGAATGGCTTGAGCTTGTGCTGAAGTATCCATCACACCCGTTAGATAGGAGGCGACGTCCTGAACTTGACTTTGCATCGGATCAGGCTGAAGGCTACAACCGCTTAGGGTCGGATATATAAGGACAACGGCGAGAGCAGATTGTTTGATCATAATTTCCATCCCCATGAGTAATTCCAATTCTGTCTAAAAAATTGCCGTTTTTAGTTAAATTTTGTCAACATAAAGAAAGAATAACTTAACATTGCGCCTTGTCATTATGCCAACTTACACTGGAATTTCTAGCGAAGCATTTCGCCACCCTCTGGACAAACAAGCAGAACTTGCTTTACGCAGCGTTCCTGGGTTTGATTTAATTGCGAATAAATTTGTCGAATTTGTCTATGAACGCCCTCAATATGTTTATTTAATGGGAAATGCCATTCAAGTTAACCCTCGTCAATATGCGAGTATTTATCAAGTTTTCAGAGGTTGTGTTCGGGATTTAGATATTTTTCCTGAACCGGGTTTATTTGTTACTCAAAATCCACAAGCGAATAGCTATGCGTTAGGACAAGAACATCCTTATATTGTTTTGAATACAGGACTTTTAGATTTAATTGATGAAGCCGAATTAAAAGCGGTTTTAGCCCATGAATTAGGGCATATTAAATGTGGTCATCCCGTTTTAAATCAAATGGCACTTTGGGCAATGAGTGTGGCTTCGATGTTAGGAGAAATGACATTTGGTTTAGGGAATTTAGTCAGCAGTGGCTTAATTTATGCGTTTTATGAATGGCGACGAAAAGCAGAATTATCGGCAGATCGAGCCGCATTATTAGTGACTGATGATTTGAAATGTGTGATGAAATCCATGATGATTTTAGCAGGAGTGAGTAACAAATATGCAAACGAATGTAGTTTAGATGAATTTACCCGTCAATCGGAACAATACCAGAACTTAGACGAAGATGGATTAAATCAAGTCTATAAATTTCTTTTGTATAATGGCGGTCAAGGCATGATGTTAAGTCATCCATTCCCCGTTGAACGAATTCAGTTTTTAAAAGAATGGGCAGAGTCCGCCGAATATCGGCAAATTCGCTCAGGTAACTATCAAAAAGCCACCGCAGAAGGAGCCGTCAATGTTAAAGCAGAACCAACGGTGAATGAAGCAGAAGATCTCCGGCATCAAATTGAAGAATTACAACGCCAAATTAATCAAATAAAATCCCAAAAATAACTGGTAGGATGGGCTCTGCCCATCTTAATTTTCAACTCATCAACACTAATAAAATTCAAAAAATAACTGGTAGGATGGGCTCTGCCCATCTTAACTTTCAACTCATCAACACTAATAAAATTCAAAAAATAACTTTTGTTCTGCTTTATTATTTATTAATTCAGGATAGGGAATTGATGGGCAGAGCATCGTCCTACTGATCATCTTGATTTGCCCAGATTTATTCTTTATTAATTTAGGATAGGGAATTGATGGGCAGAGCATCGTCCTACTTATGATCCTGAATAGACAAAAATGCCGTTGAAAGATAAAATAGAAAGTGTGAGTAAAAAATACAATTATATTTTAAACCCATTTATTATTCAAAACGATGGCAGTTGAACAGTTTCAAGCTAAGTCTTCAGGTGGTTATATTGGGAAAGGGGCGATCGCATTAGCCATTTTAGCCGGAACAATGGTTTTCACGAATCCCCCTCGCGAAGATTATATCAATTATGCCTCTGATCAATTATCCACCGAAATTAAAAGATCCATTTGTCAAGAATCGCAAGTTCCCGATTTTTTGAGTGGAATTTCTAACGCTTTAGTGAGTTCTTGTAATAGTTTAATCTCCACTCAGCGAGATTTAATTAAACGAGTTTTAGATCAATCCACTACCCGACAAAACGCGATTTTATTCAGTGTTTATACCACCGATATTGTTGGCTATCGTTACCAAACCTTAGCCGGGTTTGGCAATTTTTTAACCTTTCCCGTTGAAGAAAAAACCCAACAACCTATTCCCATTCAATCTAAAGAAGGGGTTTGAAGCGGTTGACTTAATTCCTCTTTTAAACGATTAATTAAACTATCTCGATCTACTTGATTTAAAATGTTTTGAATTACCGTATCAATTCCATTTTCCCCCCAAGTACAACCTTGTTCTAAATACACTTGGGCTGCTTGACCAATGGTGTAGGTTCCATAAGCGGCAATCGACGCTTGGGTAACCGCAATTCCGGCATAACTAGCCACATCCGTTGCTAGTCCAGCGGCACTTTTTCCCATTCCTAATAACCAACCACTGCCCATTTCTGCTAATAATAATCCTCCCGAACTGAATAGAATTTTTTTCCATAATTTTCCGGCTTCATAACTGGTCATGGGTAAACCATAGAGTTTCGCTAAAGAACGAATTAACACTAAATCACTCACCGTTGCCCCTAAAACATCTAAAATAGCAATGGGATTTAAAGCAACGGCTAAGGCTTTATAACGAGTAAATTTCCAGATTAATTCTTCTGCTTCAGCTTCTTGTAATTGAATACTTTGTTGGGCGATAATTTTCTCGGCTTCTCTGGCTTGAACTAAGGCATTTAACGCTAAAAGCGATCGCCCTTCTCGATTTAAAAGTTTTAAAATGGTATGTTTTAATTCATCAATTTGAGCCGGGGGAGATTCCCATTCATAAGTAACTCGATTATCCGGCCATTCCACCCGGACTTGCAGGGGTGCAGGTTCCGCCGCCACTTTGACAATTTCAAAGGGTTGTAATGAAGTTGGATTAGGCAACTCTGAATGATTAGAACTGGGTTTGCGAGTTGCCAATTGTTTTAAGTTTTCATAAACTTTTTGTTGCTCTTTTTCGGTATATAGATCAATTTTATTAAAAACAATAATTAACGGTTTATGAGCATTCCGTAATTCTAATAATGCTTCATATTCAGTGCGGGTTAAATCGCCGGATACCACAAATAAAATTAAATCCGCTTGTCGGGTGACATCCTTTGCCATTTCTCCCCGCACTTGTCCGGCGACTTCATCGAGTCCTGGGGTATCAATTAATTCGACTTGAAAGGTGGTTTGCTGATCTAAATTATCAACGCGAGTCGGTTCTTCAATATGGGATAAAGGAACCGTCCACCGAATGGAACGGGGCCATTGTGTCACGCCATTTAATGGGCCTGTTTGTAAGATTTTTTCCCCTAATAACCCATTCAAAACGGCAGATTTTCCCCGACTGACTAACCCAAATACCGCAATCCGAATTAACCCTTGATCAAGTTTTTCTAAATTCGCGGCTAAAATATCTAATTGTTTTTGTAATGTGGCTTGTAAGGAAGAATTAGATCCGCGTCGTTCCCGTCGTAAATGGTTATAACGCGCTAAGGTTTGTTTTAAACTAATTCGAGCTTGATTAAAATGAGTATTTTCAGATGTTTTCATAAAATCAGTAATCAGTAATCAGTAATCAGTAATCAGTAATTAGTAATCAGTAATTAGTAATCAGTAATTAGTAATCAGTAATTAGTTTCTCGTTGCTAGGTTCAACCTAGCAATGTATTGTTGCAGGCTCTGCCTGCTGTAACAATTAATAATAAGAAGGCAGAGCCTTCAATAACGAATTTCAAGGTTCAACCTTGAAACCAGTGATAATTCTTAATTCAGATCCTTACGTGCTACGCACAGGCTCCGCCTACGCTCCGCGACTGACGCTGCGCGATTCAGATCCTGACGTGCTACGCACAGGCTCCGCCTACGCTTCGCGGAGTAAACGCTACCAAGAGCGCTTCTTAATTCATTTCACGATTTCTTCTAAGGCGGGTTTAATCGTTGGATATTGATAATTAAAGTGAGTGGATAAGGTGCGCTTGGGTAAAACTTTTTGACCTTCGAGGACAACTTTTGCGCCATCTCCTAACATTAATTCTAAAGCAAATTCAGGTACGGGCAACCAAGAGGGACGATGCAAAACCTCTCCTAAAACGTGGCATAATTCATTCATGGTGACGGGATTCGGAGCCGTTGCATTGAAAACCCCTTCAACTTGAGGATTCGTTAAACTAAAGAGAATTAAATTCACTAAATCATCTTGATGAATCCAAGAAAACCATTGTTTTCCAGTGCCTAATGGCCCCCCCGCAAACATTTTAAAGGGAGTTAACATTTTTCCTAACGCCCCACCCATGCCTAAAACAATTCCGAATCTTAAAATAACGAGGCGCACACCGCTTTCTTTCACCTTTTGGGCGGCGCCTTCCCATTGTTGACAAACTTGGGCGAGAAAATCGTTACCGGAAGCGCTGGTTTCATCAAACGTTGCCGTTTCACTGGTTCCGTAATAGCCAACAGCCGAGGTACTGACCAGAACAGAGGGTTTAGAATTAGAAGCAGCGATCGCTTCGACTAACTTTTCCGTCGCCGTTGCCCGACTTTCTAAGATTTCCTGCTTGCGTTGAGGCGTCCAACGTTCATCCGCAATGCCAGCCCCCGCTAAATTCACGACCCCATCACAGCCAGAAATCGCCTGTTGCCAAGCACCGGATTGAATCGGATTGTAACCGACAATTTCTAACTGAGGATAGGAAGAACTCGGAAACACTCGTTTCGCGTGTTCAGGACTGCGAGTCAACACAACAATTTGATGTCCTTCTGTCCGAAGTCGCTCAACTAAACGACTCCCCACAAACCCGGTTGCTCCTGTAACTGCTACTTTCATTCAAAATTTCTCGTAAAGGCTGAATCATCGGATCTAAACTTGTCTTTGATTATACAAAGCTTTGACTCGTTACCCATTGGGGTGAATGCAGCGTTCAGGTGAGGTTAACCGAAAGTTGAGGCACAAAATAGGGACAAAAATTTTCTATATTAAGATCATGAGGGGAATTTTTATTAATATAGCAACCAAACGTCAACTCCTGCTAGAACTTGCCATTTATACTGCTTTTCATCCTATGCCCCAATCTGTTGATTCGTCTTCCGCCACTGTCAGTTTCCTAGGAGAACCTCCCAAGGTGATCCGCTGGGTTCAAAAAAAATCAAAGCTGCTGCTAGCAGCGACAGCACTCACCTGTATCGGAGTCAGTGCAACGTTATTGTATTTCAGAACGCAACAGATTCGAGTTTATAGTCCCCTGGAGAGTGGAAAACTTGTCCCCGATGAAGCTTTGATGGCAACCTTTGTTTCCCCAACGCCGGAAGTTCTCAAACAGTTACAAAACTTTGGTACGTCAGAAACCCAAAACATGATTCGTCAAGGGGTTCAAGTGTTCCAAAAGCACAGTTTAGCTGGAATTGATTTGGATTTTAATCAAGACCTCAAACCCTGGATTGGGGGGGTAATGGTGGCAATGCTCCCCAGTGACAAACACCCCTCTAACTCTGACCCCCAACTGTTGATGATTGTCGGAATTAAAGATAAATGGAAGGCGGGAAATTTTGCCAAAAAATTTAATAACTCGCCCCAAATTAAACGGGAATCTAACTATTATCGGGGTATTGAAATTTCTAATTACCTTGAGAAAAGTGGCAGAAAATATAGTGTGGCAGTTATTAATGAACAAGTCGTGATTGCCGCCACGCCAGAACCTGTTCAACAGGCGATTGATACTTTTTTAGGGGAACCGTCCTTAGCCAGTTTAGCAGGAACCCCGCAGCAATTTTTTGAGAGTGTGAAGGTTGCTAACCCCTTAGTTACAATTTTTATCGCTGATTATGCCCATTTTACAGAAGATCTCCTCGCTACTGTGCCAGAAGCTTCCGGTTTTTCCTTAAATACATTATCGCAGTTAAAACCGATTCAATCCTTAGTGATCGGGGTGGGTGTAGAACGGGAGGGACTCCGCTTTAAAGTGGTTTCGGAACTGAATCCGAATGGGATCAATGCCCAAAATCCGCCGGAATTGGGAAAAATGTTAACTCGTTTTCCCACGGAAACGGTGGCTTTAGTCAATAGCCAAAATTTGCATCAACTGTGGTTAGAACTTTTAACGGTAGCCGAGAATAACTATAACGTTCAAAACGGCGTCAATCAAATTCGTCAGGGACTACAAGCGATTAATTTAGATGCGGATACAGAAGTATTTGGCTGGATGGATGGGGAATTTGCCATAGGGGCGATCGCTTCAGAAGAAGGTATTTTATCTTCTTTGGGGTTAGGGGGAGTATTAATGATTGAAACCAGCGATCGCCCTAGCGCAGAAGCCATGATGGATAAGCTTGATCGGATTATTGCCCGCAGTAACCCCCCCATCCATGTAGAAGAACAAACCTTAGCGGGAGTCAACGTCACGGAATGGAATGATCCCAAACAGGGAACCTTATTCGGACATGGCTGGTTAAGTCCCAATGTGATGTTCGTGGCGTTTGGGGGGCCAGTGGTGCAAGTGGTGACCCAGGAACCGCAACAACCTCTTCCTGAGAGCCAACGCTTTCAACAAATTACTGAATCCTTACCCGATCCCAATCATAGTTACGTTTATTTAGATATGGAAAAAATTACGGCTTGGGCGAGAGGCTATTTATTAGCAGCACCCGCCATGGCTCTCCAACCCAACTTGATGACCGTTCTCAATTCTGTGCGGGGAGTGGGAATTAGTAGCCACTTTCGGGATCAATCGACGGCTGAAGTGGAAATGTTACTAATTTTGAAACCGAAAAGCTAAGAAGTGATTACAAACACGGGTTCGCAGTGACAACAATTGTGCGCTCACCTCCTGATTTTGTTAGGATTAACGGTCAGCACTGTAAAAATCAGGCGTTAGAATAGTGTTGAATTGTTACAACAATAGTCAGCCTTTTGTCGTAAACAGCCAGACTATCCATTCTAGCTATACATCTATCTTAAGGCTTATTTTAGGTGAAACTCAACGAAGATTATGAGAATATTAATTTACTCCTATAACTATTATCCAGAACCGATTGGGATTGCCCCCCTGATGACAGAAATGGCCGAGGGCTTGGTTAAGCGAGGTCATGAGGTGCGAGTGGTCACGGGTATGCCGAATTACCCGGAACGTCGAATTTATGAGGGATATCGCAATAAGTTTTATTTAACCGAAGAGCGGAATGGCGTGACGATTCAACGCAGTTACGTTTGGGTACGTGGCCCTAAACCGGGATTAATGGATCGGGTGCTGTTAGATGCGAGTTTCATGACCACCAGCATTGTTCAAGCGTTTAAGGGTTGGAAACCGGATGTAATTTTTGCAACCGTTCCTCCCATCTTAGTGAGTTTACCCGTCACATTTTATGCTTGGGCGCGTCATTGTCCGGTCATCTTGAATATTCAAGATATTGTTTCCGAAGCCGCCGTTCGGGTTAAATTGGTGAGGTCGGACGGAATGATTATTAAAACGGCTCAAGCGGTCGAAACTTATACTTATAAAATGGCCGACCGAATTAGCGTGATTGCAGAAGGATTTACAGAGAAGTTAATCGAACAAGGAATCCCCTGTGAAAAAATGGTTTATATTCCCAATTGGGTTGATACGAATTTTATTCGCCCTTTACCGAAAGAAAATAATGCCTTCCGACTCAAATATAACCTTCAAGATAAATTTGTTGTTCTCTATTCAGGTAATATTGCTTTAACCCAAGGGTTAGAAACCGTTATTAAAGCAGCTACCCTTGTAAAGGATACCCCTGAAATTGCTTTTGTAATTGCCGGAGAATCAGACGCTTTAGGGAAATTACAACAAATCTGTGATCAATATCAAGCTGATAATGTGTTATTAATTCCCTTAGAACCCCGTGAGAAATTGCCGGAAATGTTATCAGGCTCAAATGTGGGTTTAGTCGTTCAGAAAAAAGACGTGACAGCATTTAATTTACCGTCTAAAATCCCCGTTTTATTAGCCAGCGGATGTGCTATTCTTGGGTCAGTTCCCGATACAGGAACCGCTAAACAAGCCATTTTGAAAAGCGGCGGGGGTGTTGTGGTTCCTCCTGAAGAACCAGAGGCTTTAAAGAATGCAATTTTAGACCTTTATCAGTATCCTGAAAAAGTTCAATTTTTGGGTCAACAAGGGAGAAAATATGCAGAGGAATATTTTAATATTGAACAAGCGTTGAATCAGTATGAAGCTTTATTTATGGGAGTCATCAATCAACCCTCAGCCGTTTTAGAACCTTTCGTTAAATAATGGAGATTATCAAGGAATACACTCATATCCTTCTGCGACAGCGAGTCTTAGAGTGGTTATCTCAAAATGTACCGACACCCCGGTTACAACATATTCTGCGGGTTGAACAGATGTCAAAAGATCTGGCTTATCAACACCATCTGGATGAATCAAAAGCTCAATTAGCAGGTTTAATGCACGATTTGGCGAAATATTTTCCCCCGCCTAAACTGTTGGAAAAAGCCAAGACAGCCGGCTTAGAAATTGATAGTGTTTTTGCCGCAAATCCCCATTTATTACACGCGGAAGTGGGGGCAATTGTAGCACGGCAGGAATTTGGCATTGAAGATGAAGAGATTTTAGATGCCATTTCTAATCATACCCTGGGACGACCGGGGATGAGTTTGTTAAGTTGTGTGGTTTATCTGGCTGATACCCTAGAGCCAGGTCGAGGTCATACTGCTGAATTAGAAGCTTTACGACAACTCAGTTCTCAAGATCTATATCAAGCTGTCTGGAAGACTTCAGACTACACCATTCAGTATTTATTAGCAACACAACGGCTGATTCATCCGCGTGCGATTCTGACCCGTAACTGGGCTTTGCTACGATTCCAATCTACCAAAATGAAAAATAAGGATTAAGATAATCAGTAAATGCCCAGACGATTGTTACCTCCTTGGTAAACTCTTAGCCATCTTAGATTAACCCCTAAACACCAATTGCAATACGAGGAATATAAACTCTGAATGATTGATAACGCCAAAACCACATTAGCCTCAAGTCAAGATCAAGCTATTGTAACCGCCAATCCCGATGGGGATGTGAGTCGGGAAACCGCCCTCGCGGCTGCTCAAGCTGCCGATGACCGCAAAGGTGATAATATTATCGTGCTAGATGTCTCAGAAGTGTCTTATTTAGCCGATTATTTTGTTATTATTACCGGATTTTCCCAAGCTCAACTGAGAGCAATTTATCAAGCGATCGCTGATAAAGTTGAAGAAGAATTACAACGAGTTCCTTTGCGAGTTTCAGGTCAAAACGAGGGAAACTGGGTTTTATTAGATTATGGCGATGTGATTATTCATATTCTCAAACCAGAAGAACGGGATTTTTATAAGTTAGAAGCCTTCTGGGGTCACGCAGAGCGCGTCCATTGGCAAGCCTAATTTTGAAGTTGACATTGATTCGGTTCCCTACAATCTTTTATCCTTGAGGGGGGCAGGTCAAGTATTACCCCCGATGGTTATTTTGAGTGTTTTTTGTTAATGGTGCGATCGCCATTAATAAAGCGGTAACTCTAACTGAATGGGTTATAACTCCTGCTGTTCCTCTTGTTTATTGAATTTTTGAGCAATTTCGGTTTCCCGTTGTTTCTGTTGGATGGGAGTTCGTTCTAACGGGACGGATGCAACGTCATCTTTTTTGTTGCGTCCCTTCCGCTTTTGACCAAAGACTTGGGTGCAAGCCCCGTCCTTTAGCGGTAGCGGAGGACGGCTTTTCATCGTAGAGTTGTGATTCGCTCAATCCTGTGTTAGCATTTTGATACAAGGTCGAGCAGTGTCAAATGTTTGTCATAGAATATAAAGTCAAGCCAAAGCCACATCAAATTGAAGCCATCAACGAGGCAATTCGGACATCTCAATTTAGGAGAGATTCCCTCTGGGTTGGTTGGAGAAATCCTGCTAGCTAACGGAGACTCGTTGAATGAAGAATCCCCTCGCCTTTAGGCAGGGGCGAACGTCAACTGTGGATTTTTTAAAGGAATGTCATTAAACGGGCGAATAGCTGGAAGTGAACAATCTCTGAGATCCTTCGTTTCACTCAGGATGACAACTTAAATGTCATTCTGAACGTAGCGCCAGCGTAGTGAAGAATCTCTGAGATCCTTCGTTTCACTCAGGATGACAACCCCCACCTGTCATTGTGAACGAAGTGAACAATCTCCGAGATCCTTCGTTTCACTCAGGATGACAACTTAAATGTTATTGTGAACACAAAATTAAGTATTGACCAAAAATTGTCGATTGCCACATTATTTGTCCACTTGCCAAATTATTG
>JBMDYE010000239.1:0-1610 GCA_048595135.1 Planktothrix sp.
GGATGTGGAGACGGTGGTTCGGGACGAATCTCATAAAAATATTAATCAACAAGTCACAGCAAACGATCCATCACTTACGACATTGCAAAGGGAAGCTGTGAACGGGAAAAACAAGATTCATAGAGACATCAGGGT
This sequence comes from Planktothrix sp., assembly GCA_048595135.1. Classification (GTDB taxonomy): domain Bacteria; phylum Cyanobacteriota; class Cyanobacteriia; order Cyanobacteriales; family Microcoleaceae; genus JBMDYE01. Next base: position 136 of record JBMDYE010000239.1, read on the forward strand.
CATAAATGGTAAACTATACAACGTCAAAGGCATTAAAAAATTAAAAGAATTCGATATAGCAGATGAAGTCGTCACTGACTCATCCGATATTGATTTTATTGGCGGCCGATACACTGTTTACGCCAATAAACAAATCATCCGAACGTATATCGCAAACGGCGAAGTAAAAATAGAAGAAGTCGACAAAATTCCAGAAAGCCGCAGCCGTGGCAATGCGAAACGCATATTAGACGGTGAAGTTGTCTCAACAACCGAAAACATCATCCTAGAATACAGCGGAATCTATGACGGTTATCGAGCCGTCACCGGCAAAGACCCAGAAACCAGCAAAAATATTAGTAGCACAGAACAAGCCTTATCCGCAGCCTCTATTATCCCATTTATGAAAATCATTAAAGGCGGGAAATATGTCTTTAAGATTGATCAAGGGAAGAATGTGGTGAAGAGGGTTGAGAAGACAAGAAAGGGTACGGGTGAACTGATTAAATTCAAAGGTGATGAAGCTATTATTCATTTTGAAAAGCATAGTAAAGAGATAATGGGTGCAATGGGCAAAAACAAATACAATATTAAAAATTATCTTGAAGATGCAAATCACCTTATTCAGAAGGGACAATATGTACCAGAACTGAATGGATATGTGAGAATTGTTGGTGGAAAGGGAAGTGCAAAATACGGATTTGTTGGGCTCGATAGAAAAACAGGAAATATCACCACATTTCATATAAAATCGGTTAAAGAACTTTCTAAAAAAGCACCAAGTTTAGGGATAAAAACAAAGAAGTAAAAAAGGGTGATCGTATTGAAAATAAAAAAAATAAACTGGATTTCACAAGAAGCCTCAGAAGCTGAAGTGATTGTAACAGATGGCGAACTGGAAATAATGTGTTTTGCTCAACCATTAAATTACCTTGAAGAAAATGAACTATTAGAACCTATTTATTGTTTAGACGTGTCAGACTTAGTGAAAGCTGAATTGTCAGAGTATAGAATTGAAAAATTAGATGATAATTTCAGTTATAGTTTTTTAGGACAATTAATTGATAAGCGTGATGAAAAAGTGAAGGTAGGCGGACTTTTATTAGAATTAGATTACAATATACCGGGAGATATAAATGAAGGCGATTTTATAAGTTTTAATTGTCAACGGTTAGATATTTATTAGTATGAGCCAAAGTCTTAAGGAGCATTAAATGCACAAAAAACAAGAACTAACAAAACAAATCCAAACGGTCATCAACATCCTAGAAAAAGAATATTCGCAAGAGATCAATCAAGGTGTACTTGAATTAATATATAGAAGATACAAGAATGCCCAAAGAATCATGCAAGCCAATGATGATCTCCAAAAGGTCTTTATCATTGGCGGAGTTAGGGCTTACTTGGATAGTCATAATGACTATCTAAATCCATTCTTAGATGAATTACATAAAGCGGAAAGTCTACTAAAAGAATTGTTGTATTGATTATATAGT
>JBMDYE010000240.1:0-3570 GCA_048595135.1 Planktothrix sp.
ATTAAAATAATAAGCTGAGTTGCTGCCATTTCTGAGGCGTTACTTGTATATTTTTTTGACCAATCCGTTTACACATCCATTCAATACAACTAGGAACAACGGCATTGCCAAATAATCCATATTGATCATAAATTTTAGCAACTCTACACCAGTGATCAGGAAATCCCATTAAACGGGCATATTCAATATTGGTTAACCGCCTAAATTGATTTCCAATTTGATAACGTTCATAATGTCGGGAAGTAGAAGCCGTTAAGGTAGAGGCAACACCATTAACTCCAAATATCGTATAACCTAACCTAGCTCCCCCATCTTGATTATATAAAATTTCCACTCCATTACAATAGCGATGAACGGCTTTACTTTGTTTAATTCGTTCTAAAGTATCTGAGGTAAAATCAAACTGGGGATCAACTTCTGTTTCATCCTGAAGAATATCTTTTAATTTTCGGCGAGGTCGAATATTCGGAAATTCGGGCAGGGATTGGCTATACATTTTATGATTATAGGCAATTCCCCAATGATAATTTTTAGCTTTAGACTCTAAAATTGGGTAAAGATCAGTTTCTATCTGTTCAAGATTCAGGGTGAGGTGTTGCGTATCTTGCTGCGTTAAAAAAATAGAATAATTTTCTAAATTAGGATTTTTCAGTTTATCATCATACCGAGTTCCGAAAATAAAAATGCGATGGGATGAATCCCAGCCGGAGGCTATCGCGATTTTGAGGAATCCCAAAATGAAGCGGGTTAATAATTCTCCATTCAATCAAATAATTTAAGGAAGCCAGGGCATTTAAAATAACTTTAAAATGTTGTCCTTGTTCCATTGTTAAAATGCGTTTAACATTCTCTAATAAAAAATACTGAGGTTTTTTCTCCTCTAAGATTTCAACAATCCGTTCAAATAATGTCCCCCTCACTTGATCTCTCACGCCTTGCTTTTTTCCCGCCGGACTAAAGGGTTGACAAGGAAATCCTGCGGTTAATAAATCATGTTTGGGGATACTGTCTAGAGGAAGTTTCCTAATATCACCTAAAACAATCGAATTTTTGCCAAAATTACTTTCATAAACCTGACAAGAGAGTGGAGAGAGATCATTGGCCCAAATACTTTGAATATTAGCGGCTTCTAAACCACAACGAAACCCCCCAATTCCAGCAAATAATTCAATGGCGGTTAGTTTCTGAACCTTAGTCAAATTTTGTTCTCCTGTGCCTGAATCGCCTCCCCCGGCTAGGGAGAGATTGTCAATATTTTAATTCAAATCAGGTGAGTTCGATCTTAGCTTGATGATTAGTCTTCGCTTGGGACAATATCGCACTTTCTCCAACTCAGGTTAAAATTAAAGTTAGGAAGACAAGGTTTGTTGTGTAACGCCGGGTGCAAAAAAGTGCAATGTTTGAACTAAAAGTGCTTGAATTCCAACCCAAATTTTAATTTCAACAATGAGCAAATTTTTATCAGACAACCCTTCACCGAACTCAAAACAGAGCAGTATTGAAGAACTCGCACAACAACAGGTTTTCTTCAATGCCTTTTTTGCAGGTGCAAAGACGGGACTATTGGTTTTTGATGATCAACTGCGGTATGTGCAAATTAATGAAGCGTTAGCCGAAATTAATGGAGTCTCTGTTGCTGATCACCTGGGTCGGTCAATCTATGAGGTACTGCCCAATCTTGCTTCAACGCTCGGAGCAATGCTGCAAAATATTTTAGATACGGGTGAGGGAATTTTTGATTATGAACTAATTGGCGAAACGCCCAAAGAACCCGGTGTGACTCGTTACTGGTTAGCCTCCTATTACCCGTTATTTGATCAGAATCATCAAGTCTTCGGTATTGGTGGCGTTGTCATTGAAATTAGCGATCGCAAAAAAACTGAAAAAGCCCTTACTGAAAGTGAAGAACGATTTCGTTCCATCATGGAAGCCAGCGCTCAAATTATTTGGACGGCTAACGAGCAAGGGGAACTGGTTGCAGAGCAACCCACCTGGAGCGCCTTTACAGGACAGAACTTTGAGCAATACAAAGGCTGGGGTTGGCTTGATACCGTCCATCCCGATGATCGCTCCTATCTTGCCATCAAGTGGTCAAATGCTGTTGCTAATCGCTCCTTATATGAAATTGAATTTCGGATGCGGCGCTTTGATGGAGAATATCGCTACATGAGTAGTCGGGGGATTCCCATTCTAGAAAAAGACGGAACCATTCGCGAGTGGGTTGGTGCCAACACCGATATTACGGAGCGGAAACAAGCTGAAGTGGAACTCAAACAAAGCGAAGAACGTTACCGCTCTCTGATTAAAGCCACCTCCCAAATGGTCTGGAAAACCGATTCAGAGGGACAACTGATCGATTTAGAAGACTGGGGGATTTACACTGGGCAAACTCAAGCCGAAATGGCGAATATGGGTTGGGCAGCGGCCATTCATCCAGAGGAGCAAGAAAGAACCCTTCAAATCTGGATACAAGCCTTACAAACAAAAACCTTATATGAAACTCAATACCGAGTCCGGTCAGCCGATGGCAACTATCGCTATTTTGCAGCCAAAGCCGTTCCGGTTTTCAATGTCGATGGTAGCGTCCGCGAATGGATGGGAACTTGCACCGATATTCACGATCGCAAATTGGGAGAAATTGCGATCGCCCAAGCCAAGGATGCCGCCGAAGCCGCCAGTCGTGCTAAAAGCGAGTTTCTAGCCAATATGAGTCATGAGCTACGAACCCCCCTCAATGGGATTTTGGGATATGCTCAAGTTCTGCAACGCTGCAAACAACTCCAGGGAGAAGAACGTTCAAGAGTGGATGTTATTTATCAATGTGGTTCCCATTTACTCACGTTAATTAATGACATTCTGGATCTGTCGAAAATAGAAGCCCAAAAAGTCGAACTCATACTAACGGATTTTCACTTTCCTGCCTTTTTGCAAGGCGTTGCAGAAATGTGTCGGGTTCGGGCTGAACTCAAAAACATTCAATTTCACGCTCAATTTGCACCGGAACTTCCAATTGGAATTCGAGCCGATGAAAAACGTCTCCGACAAGTCTTAATTAATCTACTTAGTAACGCGATCAAATTTACCGACTCTGGCAGTGTTACCTTTACTATCGCTTATGCCAGTGAAGGAAAAATTCGCTTTGAAGTCCGCGATACCGGCGTTGGGATTGCGTCTGAACAAATCCAAGCTATTTTTCAACCCTTTGAGCAAGTCGGGGAAACAAAACGACAAACCGAAGGGACTGGACTGGGACTGGCAATTAGTCAAAGAATTGTACAATTAATGGGCAGTCAAATTCAGGTTCAGAGTGAGGTCGGGGTGGGAAGTATTTTTTGGTTTGATGTGACTCTTCCCGCCGCCATTGAATGGGTGAAAGCGGCACAAACCGATCATCGCGGACAAATTATTGGGATTAAAAATTGTTTTCCAAAAGTGTTAATTGTTGATGATAAATGGGAAAATCGTTCTGTTATTAATAATTTACTGAGTCCCATTGGTTTTGATGTGTTTGAAGCGGTTGATGGGGAGGACGGTTGGCAGAAAATTAGCGAGATTCAGCCGGATCTCGTG
>JBMDYE010000241.1:0-2277 GCA_048595135.1 Planktothrix sp.
TCTACGGTTTGTCCGGTTTTGGCTTTCCAGTATTCCTGGAACTGAGGAATGATTTTTTCATAAGCACTTTGGGTCACAGCATAGGAAACCAAAGTGAGTTTAACGGGTTGAGTGTTGGCTTGATTAGCTTGAGTTCCGGTGTTGTTAGTCGCCTGGGGTGAAGCGCAAGCGACCACTGACCAGTTAATGGCAAATGCACTTAAAGCGAATAGAACAGACCTTCTGCTGAGGCGAGTTTGGGGGGAAGACGAATCTACACGCATTGTCGAACTCCTGAAATCTTGGTGAAAGTGTTCTGTATAACCGTCAAAATTAATTCACCGCTCAATCTTACTTTAAGTAAATTTGAATTGCAATACATTTCAAATACATTTTTTGGAAAATTAAGTTCCATGCCAAGATAAAGATAGAGGTGAAGTCCCACTAGGAAGATTAAGGTATGGCAACAAAAGCAAAATCACCCCAGTCGGAATTGGCAAAACTGCTGGTTGAGACAAACTATCTGTTCCGAGGTTTGGAAATTGACTGGCTGGCTGAGTATCTTCCCTCTGACCTCACCATCGAAAAGCTTTATTCCAACCGTCCTGTCTATACGGCGTTTCGTCCCAACATTTATTTAGATGTTCTCTATCTGATTATTCACGGGGGGCCAATTATTATTCGCAGTACCCCCCTAGACCGGATTATCACCATTAGTTATCCCGGTGGTTGCTTTGGGATGAGAAACCTACCGTTTAGCTATGGTCGGGTTAGTCGGGCGTTTCCGAGTTTAGTGGAAGCCTACAAAACCACCGACGTGATTAAACTACCGTTGAATGTTCTGGAAACGATTTACAATTCCAACGAAATTGTGCGGGAACGCTACGAAAAATTATTTGAACTGCGCGAAAAATTTCAATATCACCTTCTCAATTGCAGTTCCTACCCCCCTCAAGCCGTGGCGGCGTTGTTACGGGGGTTAGTGTATCAAGAACGAAATTTAGGAAATCAACCGCAGTCCGATGGTGCTTATACCTTTGATTTACCCATTGATGTGATTGCACGCGCCTGTCAGTTAAACCACCGCACCGTTGAACAAGTCCTCAAAGGAATGCAAAAAGTTAAATTAATTGAAGCGGCGAAAGCAAAAGATTCCTCAGAAGATGTTGTGCGGGTGATTGACCCCGAAGGACTTAAAGAAACCTACAGCGCCACCCGTGATAAAGTGTCTTGGTGGCCGTTAAAGTAAACTTCTGTAGGGTGGGATGCAGCCCCAGGGCTGTTTTATTTTGTACCCAAAATCTATATGACCTCTCCCCCAACCCCTCTCCTGCAAGGAGAGGGGAGAAGTTGTTACGATTAAAACTAATTACTCCCCCTTCCCTTGCAGGGAAGGGGGTTGGGGGGTTAGGTCATAGAAATTTTAGAAGAGTATGAAACAGGCTTGCCATCATTGCTAACTCTATTCTCTATTTTCTAAATCAGAGTTTCCTAACTCCAACACAGGCTTGAATAATGCAGCCACAATTAATCCAATGGCGACACTAAAGGCGATAATTAAGCCGATGGGAATTGAAATAGATTGAAAGAAAAGAAACGTTAAGGAGACAGGAGTGGCGTTTTGTATGGCGATAATGGCGATCGCACACACCCAAAACGCTAAAATAAAACTCGTAACAATGGCGGGGGCGTTAGACATAATCTTATTTTAATCATTGTAAGCTCTATTGTAATCAACCCATACCTGAAAACAATCAAAATTTCATGAATTGGTTTTGGACAGCAATTGTCACCGGAATTACCACCTTTATTGCAACCAATATTGATGACATCATTATTTTGATGTTATTTTTTTCCCAACTCAACCGCCAGTTAACCGTCCCACAAATTTTTATTGGTCAATATTTGGGATTTACCGCGTTAGTGTTAGCGAGTTTAGTCGGATTTTTAGGCGGGTTAATTCTTCCGCAAATGTGGATTGGGTTGTTAGGGTTTGTTCCTTTGATGATTGGAATTAAAGGTTTATTTAGGGAAGAAGACGAAGATTCAGATATTCAAGGGGTTAATTTAGAATCCTCCACAGCAGAACAAAAAAATATTCTGAAAAAGTTACCTTTGTTTAGTGTCGCGGCTGTTACCATTGCCAATGGGGGAGATAATATCGGGATTTATGTTCCGTTATTTGCTAGCACAAATTTGGCTAGTTTAACGATTATTTTAGCAGTATTTTATAGTTTAATTGGGGTTTGGTGTGCGATCGCCTATTGGTTAACTCGTCATCCTTCCTTAGCCCAATTT
>JBMDYE010000242.1:0-10149 GCA_048595135.1 Planktothrix sp.
CGCTACAATAAAAATTCAGCGATCAGGCTGTTTTATTGCTGTTTTTGGATTTTTGTTTCAATTCTTTAATATTATAGGAATAGTTGTAGGGTCTGAGATCGCTACATTCAAAGAAAATTCTCAAACTCGTTATGTCCCTCTCCTCTTGAGTCGTTTGTTCCGTAGGGGGACAAATGCAACTGTCCTGACTCCCTTTGATGTGACAGGCTGGATAAAAAATACTTAATTAGGAGATTTGCGATCGCAATGTTAGAAGTTACTGTCTGTTGATGGAAGTTAATCAACGCAGCATACCTTACAATAATTAAAGTTGATTATCATAAAGTGCTCAACAATGGTCGAAAAACTAATTATAGAAAACTTTGCTGGCATTAAATATTTAGAAATAGAAGTTAAGAAGATCAATATTATGATTGGCCCTCAAGCCAGTGGTAAGAGTGTTTGTGCAAAGCTGTTATTTTATTTTAAAGAGTTTATTACCGAGCTAATTAAATCCGTTGAGGATGGACAAACTAAGCGTCAATTCGATTCTTCTTATTCTCGCAAGTTTAAAGAATATTTTCCTCCTAAATATTGGGGAGACTATGATTTTAAGTTGAAACATGAGATTAATGATTATTTTATTCAAGTTTCACGATATAGCAAATCTTCCCTAGTTATTGATTATTCAGATCGGTATAGATTGGCTTTATCTAAATTGCGAAAAAATTATCAATCTACAAAAAAAGTAATACTCGATCCCATGAAGTTTAATCCATTAAATATCGTTGATAATCGGTCTGATCTCATGGAAATATTTGAAGAAGATTTGGGTATAAAACCTACTTTTGTTCAATATTTTATTCCAGCAGTTCGTTCGTTTTTTTCTTATATAGAAAAAAATGTATTTTCTATTTTGTCCAATCAAATTTTTTTAGATCCATTTATTATAAAATTTGGAAAAGTCTATGAATTGATGAAAAGCATCACCCACATTCCTGATTTTGAGGATATCTACAAAAAAAATATGAATACAGAAATACAACGTTTGGTTGAAAAAATTTTATGTGGTAAGTATATCTTTGAAAATGGAGAAGATTTCCTAGAGTTTGCGGATGGGAGAAAAATTCGTATTTCTAACTGCTCATCTGGTCAACAAGAAACACTCCCTTTAGTTATTATATTATTAATATTACCATTTATAAAAACTATAATGCCCTGGTTACAGCCTATTAATAGAGGTCAAACTATATACATTGAAGAACCAGAAGCCCATATTTTTCCTACCGCTCAAAAAAGTATTGTTGAATTAATGGCTACTGTTTTTAACTCTGATCCTGATGATCTTCAATTTTTTATCACCACCCATAGCCCCTATATTTTAACAGCCACTAACAATTTATTACAAGCGGGCTTAATTTATCAAGAGGCAAATTCTGAAGTAATCGAACAACTAGAAACGATTGTTCCTCGCTATAAAGCTTTATTAACAGAAGATGTAGCGGTTTACTCTTTAATGGATGGTTCATGTCAATCGATTATCTCTGAAGAAACTGGATTAATTGATACCAATATCATTGATGCTGTTTCGGAAGAATTAGCGATTGAATTCGATCAACTGCTTGAACTGATTTAAGTGCGATATGAAAAAACGTTTTAAAGAGTGCGAAAAGGCTTCATCGGATCAATTAATACCGCTTCAAGAAAATAAGAGTAAATGTGTTATTGAAAATCCAAACCAATTTACAATTTATATAGTTCAGGTTGATGGTTGTGCAATTAAAGAAGGTCTTCGTTGTGATTATCTCGTCTTTCCTGAGCCAAAGGATATCAAAAAAAATTTAGAAATCTATATTGAGCTTAAAGGGTCTAAAATTTCCCACGCTATTGAGCAATTAGAAGCAACGATGAGAAAACTTTCTGATGATTCAGCGAAATCAGAAAAGGTTTGTATTATTGTATCAACTCGCTGTCCAATAACCGGAAATGATATTCAAAATTTTAAGAAGAAATTTAAAACAACATATAATGCTAAACTAGAAGTTAAGAATAAAACTTATACTTATTGTTTAAGTTAACATCATTGATTATAGGAACAGTTGCATTGTCTGAAATCGACGCATTAACAGAAACGACTCAAACCTCCTTTGTCCATATTCCCGTACTTAGTCGGGAATTAATTGCTGGGTTAGCAGTTCGTCCTGGGGGAGAATATCTGGATGCAACGGTGGGAGGCGGCGGACATAGTTTGTTATTATTGCAAGCAGCAGAGAACGTTCGAGTAACGGCGATTGATCAAGATCAAGATGCGATCGCAGCCGCCCGTGTTAAATTTGAACAAGCGGAACCGTCCCTAATTGAACGAGTCCAATTTTGGCAAGGAAATTTTTCTCAATATAACCCCAAGGGAAAACAATTTGATGGCATTATTGCGGATTTAGGGGTGAGTTCTTATCAATTCGACCAAGCCGAACGGGGGTTTAGTTTTCGTCATACGGCGCCGTTAGATATGCGAATGAATCAACAACAGTCGTTAACGGCGGCAGAGATTATTAATCATTGGGATGAAAAGGAATTAGCAGATATTTTTTATCAATATGGGGAAGAACGGTTATCGAGACGCATTGCGAAACGAATTGTAGAAAAACGACCGTTTCAAACGACAACGGATTTAGCGAATGCGATCGCAAATTCCGTCCCTAGTAGTTATCGTCATGGACGCATTCACCCCGCAACTCGTGTATTCCAAGCATTAAGAATTGTGGTGAATCAAGAATTAACCAGTTTAGAAACGTTTTTAGATAAAGCACAAACTTGGTTAAAACCAGGCGGAATTATTGGAATTATTAGTTTTCATAGTTTAGAAGATCGCATCGTTAAACATCGGTTAAAAGATTCTCCAATATTACAAGTATTAACAAAAAAACCAATTCAAGCCCAAGAGGATGAATTAGATAATAATCCCCGTTCTCGGTCAGCAAAGTTAAGATTAGCAGAACGAAAAATTAACGATATTTGAGCAATTTGCGATCGCTATTTTTGAAAGAAGGCGATCGCAAATCTTGATCATCTTTATTGATTAACTGTTTAGTAATTCTTCTAGAGTTTGTTCAAATTGATCACATTCTTGTACTAACTGGCTAACTACCCTCCGAAAATAATTAAGATCAATTAAACTGATCTCAGCGTTATGAATAATTGAAAAAGTTTGTTTACCCCTTATTTCTTGTATGCACCAAAATCCAAATTTATACTCAGCATTTTTTCTAAGAAGTGACGTAAGTTAGGGATGCGATCGCGAGTTAGAAACCGGGTTTCTCAACAAATTTCGATTGTCACCGACCAATTTTAATTAGAAACGCGGTTTCTTGAGGTTGTGCGATCGCTCTTTATTGACACTTTCAGAATTAGCTTTTGTATTGTAAAATAAAATCAGGCATAGTTTACTCATCTAGTTTCTAAAGTTATGGAAATGGAAACCTTAAAACAACTGATGAAAGAAAGCATTCGAGAAGTTCTTAGAGAAGAACGTCTCTCGTTAATGCAAGTTTTAATCCCTGATGTCAGTGATCAAGAGATGAAAGAAATTATTAAAAAATTTGATTCCCCAGACAAATATGATAAGGAAGATGTTTCAGAAAGACGAAAAGCCTTAATTTCTAACCTCCAGGGAAAATATGCTCATGCTCCCACCAGTAGCGAAGATTTTGCTCAACAGAAACAGAACAAATTATTGATGATTTAACTGATATTAATGTCATAATTCGTTCTGACTTAGATGATAGATTTTGGCGAACAGTTGGGCGTTATAAAGCGAGTATCAGACGAATTTCTTTAGCCGATTGTTTTGCTCTTGCTTTAGCTAATAAAGAATCAGGAACATTACTCACCTCAGATCGTAAAGAATTTGAACCCGTCAGGGTTCTGAATATTTGTCCCATTACTTTTATTCGGTAGTCATAAGCGAAGTCATTTCGACTACCATCCGAAAGTCAACCCCTTCAACACAAGACTTGAGAATTGGCTTCTAACCGGAGTTTGGTTTTTTTTCATAACTTCCACGCTTAACTTAGGAGGAGCGAGGCAGTAAGATGAATAGTACCTGATCTATTCATCTGGGAGTAAGGAAACGCATGAGTCGGGGAGATGGTCGAAAGCTGAAACTCATGGTCGTCGATGACGAACCAGACAACCTCGATTTGTTGTTTCGGACGTTTCGACGGGACTTCCAAGTTTTTAAAGCTGATAGTGCCCTCAAAGCTCTGCAACTTCTGGAAGAAGAGGGTGAAATGGCAGTGATCATTTCAGACCAGCGGATGCCTGAAATGAATGGAACCGAATTTTTGGGTAAAACCGTTGAACGTTTCCCCGATACAATTCGGATTCTCCTGACCGGATATACCGATGTCGAAGACTTAGTGGAGGCGATTAACTCCGGTCAAGTCTTCAAATACATCACCAAACCCTGGAACCCCGAAGAACTGAAGTCTGTAATTCAACAGGCTTCCGAAACCTACAAATTCTTTAAACAACGCACCAACGCTTTGCGGCGCGCCTTGCGTCGGGAATCTCTTTACAACGATGTCGTCAGTGCGTTGCGAGAGTCCCTGGATTACTCCAGTATGCTGCAAACGATTGTTCGGACAATCGGAGAAACCTTTGAAGCAACGGGGTGCTGCATTCGTTCCGTTGAACAGGAAACACTCTCCCCCGAACTATTTACTTACGGGGAAGACAAGGAAAACGTGCAAGCTTGGTTGTCTGACGTTGAAGCAGCCATGCAGCAAGTATTGGAGAGTCGGGAAATCCAAACCACCCAAGACGCCAACGGCGACACTAACCGCATTCAAATTGTTTTACCCCTAACTTATCAACATGATTTATTAGCGGTTTTAGCCATTTACCAAGACAGTAGTGCGATTCCTTGGTCAGAGGATGATATTCAACTGTTAGAAGTGGTGACGGAACAAGCCTCTCTGGCGCTGTCTCAAGCAAAACTCTATCAACGCACGGTGGAGTTAGCCGAACAGATGCGGAATGAATTAAAAGTCGCTAGCCAAATTCAGAATAATTTACTGCGACAAAGCTGGCCAGAGTTTGAAACGATTCGGGTGCAAGCTTGTTGTTATCCAGCCCGGGAAGTGGGGGGTGATTTTTTTGAGGTGTTTGTCCATCCCCAAGGGGATGTTTGGGTAGCGTTGGGGGATGTTTCCGGGAAAGGGGTTCCGGCGGCTTTATTTATGGCCAGTGCGATTTCCCTGATGCGTCGGGAACTATCCCAGGAAAACTCCCCAGAACCGGATCAAGTCATGCAAAATCTTAATAGTATTTTGTCGGATGATCTGGTCAGTAACAATCACTTTATTACAATGGTTTTGGCACGTTACACACCTTCAACGGGACAGTTGCTCTATGCCAATGCTGGACATATTTATCCGTTGGTGTGGTCACATCAAGCGGTAACAGAACAGGCGACTAATCCAGGGTCAGCAATGACAGTGGAACCTAACTTTCTCAAAACTCGTGGGATTCCCTTGGGGATTCTACCGATGTGGCGAGGGAAAGGGGACAGCCTGATGTTGAAGCCTGGGGATGTATTATTACTCACCAGTGATGGGATTACAGAAGCCACTGTGCTACGGGAAACGACGGATGGCACTCCAGCCACTCGCGCTATGTTACATCAGGAAGGATTATGGATGCTTCTCCAGCAACAGCAAGGAACTCTTAACTTAGAGGGTTTATTAGCTGCGATTCGAGAACATAATCCGGTTCAGGAAGATGATCAAACTATTCTCTCTTTGGAGGTTTTGTTGACTGATGAAAACTGAGCTTCAAGTGCCAAGCGATATCCGGTTTTTAACCATTGTTGAAAATTGGTTGTTGAGCAGTTTGGAAGTCGAGCTAGGAGAACATATCGATTGGCCCCGTCAGTCGAATCGGTTTCGCCTCGTCCTGGCAGAAGCTTATTCAAACGTCATCCGTCATGCTCATCGCGATAACCCCCATCTTCCTGTGATGATTCGTTTGGAATTAAAAGATAAAGATATTTCTTTAGAAATTTGGGATCAAGGAACGGGTTATGAAGTAGATAACTATAATCCCCCCAGACCGGAAGATCGTCAAGAAAGCGGTTATGGTTGGTTAATTATGAATCGGTTAATGGATCGCGTGGATTATTGTTTACAAATAGATGGCCGTAATTGTTTAAAGTTAGAGGCGACTCTACCAGAAAAAGTAGCACAGTCTTAACAGGCAGGAGGCAGGAGGCAGGAGGCAGGAGGCAGGAGGTAAGAAGGCAGGAGGCAGGAGGTAAGAAGGCAGGAGGTAAGAAGGCAGAAGGTAGAAGGCAGGAGGTTAGAGGAAGGAGGAAGGAGGAAGAAGGAAGAAGAAAAGCATTTTCCCCTTGTCCCCTTGTCCCCTTGTCTCCTCTTCCCCCTCCCTCTAACCTCCTGCCTCCTGCCTCCAGCAAAGCTGCCTCCTTCTGATGACCGTTAAATTTTGTAAACTTAGGTTGCTTTTTATTGTTTAGGTAACGCAATAATACAAATCAGTTTTGCTGAACTGATTGAGGAGACTGCTGTGAACCTGTTATTGCCTCTCGCTCCGCGTTACCGTTTAGATGATGATTCAGCTTGGCTGATTGGGATTGACCCATCCCGTCATTATTGGATTCACGTTAATGGGGCGGAAACAATCACAGCAACAATTCCGGGTTTAACCGTTTCTAACTTAACGGAATTTAAAACAATTATTAAACAATGGCGATCGCTTCAACCCGAAGAAACAATGGTATTAGACCGCTCTTCTGGTCAATGTAAACTTTATTGTATTAGCCCCAATTGCTACGCCATCGAAGATCAAATTGACGGCGCATTAGTTTGGCATTTATTTGATCAAGAAACCTTAGAAAGCTTACTGATGACCAGCCATCCTGACTGGAAATGTTCAGAAAAAGATTTAGAATTAGGACGTCAACAGTTAGAACGTCAATTACTCCTGTCTATCGGTGCTTAAAGCTTCCTCAGAACGAGCAAAGGGACGTAATCCTAATAATTCTTGAGCAGACGCTAATAATTTAATCATGACTTCTTCAATTTCTCCTTGATTATTTAAGAGAAATTGCCATCCCACATTAACGCTAAATAGGGAGGTTTTGACGACTCCTAACACCTGCACAAGCTGTTGACCATTTTCTAATAGTTCACTGTTGGCTTTGTTAGGTTTTGTAATCATTCCTTTGGCTTCAGTTTCTAAATAGGTCTGAATAGCCTCTTGACCTGTAATAACTTCTTCAAAAGGAGCATAAAGTTTTCCATTGGCTGTAAATAAAGAAGCCGTTGTGGCAAAGTCTCCCTGATTAAAGGTTTCAAAATAACCCAGAATGGAAGATGCAGTCACGCCTTCAATAAACAGTTGAGGTTGGAAATCCACAGAGGTTGTCATAGGGGTTTGGTTTACAACGAATATAAAGATGAGAGGTTTCTTAAAATTATAAAAACTTTCCCGGCTTCTCTTCTGGGTCGGTAACAAAATCTATCTCAAGAAATAGAAAATTTAGAAATCAGGCTTCTCGCAGAAACCCGATTTCTAAACTGTCAATAATTCCTAATGTCGGATAGCGAACCTAAGCGAGCGGATCAATACCCATATCAACAACTGCATTCCGCAGCACAGTAATTTGCTGGCTGAAATCTAACAGTTTAATCGTTGAAAATACCTCTTGAGCTAAGTTAGATAAGGAATAGTTTTCTGGCATGGGAACCACTGTTCCTTCGTTCATCCATTCTGCTAATTGATACCAAAATGCTAACTTGGTATTGGTGGTGAGAACGCCATAGGCGCGACTGACAGGGGTATTCACACTAGCGACAATATCACGCATGGCTTTGAGTTGATCTTGGGAAGACATTTGCTTAATATCGTTGAGCAAGCCTTCTGCAAACTGCATCCGTGCTGCACCTGGCGCCGCAGGGGTAACGGTACGTCCCATTTCCGTGTAGAGATACCACAGTAACGCTAATTTTTCATCTACATTCAAGCGTTTAAACTGCGCTGTGGTATTGGCAACAGCGTTTGGATCGCTGGAAACGAAAACTTTAGAAAAGACTGGGTTTGTGGAAGTGAAAGTCATGGTTAAAAGTCCAATTCGTCTACAACGACCATTCCTGTAAGGTTTGGCTTGGAGAATCACGTCTCCTTGTTTCCTATTATGTAAAGTTTGTTTAAGAATTGCAAATAAAAGTAACAAATTCTAGCAATTGAAAATTATAATCAATCTCAAGGTTAAATGTGATCACTATCACTACATCTTGATGAGTTTGGTGCTATGAACAGTGAACAAGTAAAGCAAAAAGCCTTAAGCTTGGGGTTTCATCAGGTTGGGATTGCGGCAATTCCTGAGATGGAGGAAAACCGCCAACGCTTGCAAGCCTGGTTAGATCAAGGATATGGCGCGGATATGGCTTGGATGGCGAACCCGAAACGGCAAGATATTCGTCAATTGATGCCGGAAGTTCAGTCGGTGATTTGTGTAGCGTTGAATTATTACACCCCCGATGAACAACCTCAAGAACCCGAATTGGCTAAAATTTCCCGGTATGCCAGGGGTCGAGATTATCATCGAGTCCTGCATAAAAAGTTAAAAATTTTTTCGGAATGGTTACAAGCACAAGGAGAAGGAATTCAAACGAAATATTATGCCGATACGGGGCCAATTCAAGATAAATTTTGGGCGCAACAAGCGGGGATTGGTTGGGTGGCTAAAAATAGTAATGTGATTACCAGAGAATATGGATCTTGGGTTTTTTTAGGGGAAATTTTAACCAATTTAATATTAACACCGGATCGTCCCCATACAGAGCATTGTGGTACTTGTACAAGGTGTTTAGAAGCTTGTCCAACGAATGCGATCGCTCAACCTTTTGTTGTCGATGCTAATCGTTGTATTGCCTATCATACCATTGAAAATCGCGCTGAAACGTTACCCGAAAATCTTGCCAAACAGTTAAAGGGTTGGGTAGCAGGTTGTGATATTTGCCAAGAAGTTTGTCCTTGGAATCAACGGTTTGCTCAAGAAACTGATGTGGTAGAATTTCAACCTTACCCAGGTAATATCAGCCCTAAATTATCAGAATTAGCCGAACTATCAGAAACCGAATGGGATCAAAGATTCCGCGCTTCTGCCTTAAGACGGATTAAACCGGAAATGTGGCGAAGAAATGCTCAGACAAATTTAGACAATCGTTCTGATGAATTGGGTCAGGATCGGGTAAAATAGTCCCGTTTCCTTAACGTTTATCGCGATTATTCCATGAATCACTTGATCCAACGGGTTCAGCAAAAGCTACCTTGGTTTAGCATCGGAATGTTGAGCTTATTTCTGATCTCATTTTTTTTGAGGTTTTGGGGATTAAGCCGCTTTAATACCTTAGTCTTTGATGAAGTTTATTATGCTAAATTTGGGAATAATTATTTAACGAATACGCCGTTTTTTAATTCCCATCCTCCCGTTAGTCAATATTTAATTGCCTTTGGAATTTGGTTAGGTTCCCGTTTACCGTTTGGACAGGATACGGTGAATAATTTAGCAGGTTCGGTGCTGACGCCTTGGAGTTATCGTTGGTTAAATGCGTTATTCGGTTCGTTTATTCCTTTTGTTCTAGGGGCGATCGCTTACCAACTCACCCATCGTCGCAGTTATACGTTAATTGTCACATTTTTAATGGCAATGGATGGGTTATTTTTAGTGGAATCTCGTTATGCCTTAAGTAATATTTATATTGTGATTTTTGGATTATTAGGACAACTATTTTTCTTAAAAGCATTACAGCCGGATTTTATTTTTTCATTCTCTGGGATAGATAGCAAATTTAGACGGTGGTTTTGGTTAAGTTTATCAGGAATTTTATTTGGATTAACGGCGGCATCTAAATGGAATGGGTTGGGTTTTTTATTAGGAATTTATGGATTAATCATTTTAGGGTTTTTAATTAAACAATTAACCCTTGAATCCACAGAACAAACCTTAGACGCTCAACCGTTTAAGTCTCCTCTAGAAAATTTAAGCCGACTCACCCCCATTCAACTGATTGTCAGTTTAATTTTAGTTCCGATTGTGGTTTATTTTATTGCATGGCTTCCCCATCTCCAACAAAATCCCGACCCTGG
>JBMDYE010000243.1:0-29321 GCA_048595135.1 Planktothrix sp.
AGCATTGGCGATCGCTCAAACAGTAGAATCCATCTGGTATCCAAGTTAAATTGCTCGAAGGTTGCCAAAATCTGGTTAGTTGGTATATATTAAATAAAGGTTCTACTGCGACGTTGGTGACTGCCAATACGTTTTTTTGATCTATAGCTTTAACAATAAGGGAACCACAAGATGTTACAGACGGCAGTAGACCGAGCTTGTACTCGGAAACTTTAAGTCTGGTCAAGGTACCCACCTGGTTTATACCAGGTCAAAAGCTGAGGCAGAACGGCGTTGCGGTGAACCTTATTACCTGTTTTAAGATCAAGGCTATACAGAACTTTTTATCAAACGATGTGAGAAATTCCTCTTAACCCCCGTTTTGGGGGTTTTTTATTGGTAATATTTTCCTCAATTAGTCAGAACTGATGCACTCCCAGGGGTAAAAACCCGGTTTTTAATCTGGGCTAAGGGCTGAAAGCTTGATTTTTTCTTGAGAAACCGGGTTTTTGCATATACGATTAGTGATCAATTAAAAACTTATGCCCTCTCGATATCTTTTATTTTATAAACCTTATGATGTGTTGAGTCAATTCACTGATGAAGAACAACCATCTTCCCCTCGAAAAACCTTAAAAGATTATATTAAAATTCCTGGGGTTTATCCCGTTGGACGTTTGGATCGAGATAGTGAAGGATTGCTGTTATTAACGAATCATAATACCGTTCAATATCGCTTAAGTCATCGCAAATTTGCCCATCCTCGCACCTATTGGGTACAAGTGGAACGAATCCCCGATGAAACCGCATTAAATCAGTTACGTCAAGGGGTAAAAATTCAAGATTATCAAACTCGACCTGCTCAAGTTCAATTGTTATCAACGGAACCGGATTTACCCCCTCGTGATCCGCCAATTCGGTTTAGAAAAAGTGTTCCGACGGCTTGGTTAGAATTAACCTTAACGGAAGGTCGAAACCGCCAAGTTCGACGAATGACAGCCGCTGTCGGGTTTCCAACGTTACGTTTAGTGCGGGTTGCGATCGCCCATTTAAAATTAGAAAAACTTGAACCGGGTCAATGGCGAGATTTGACCCAAATAGAACTGAATCAACTGTTTAAAATGCTAGAAATTCGTTAAAAAGTAGAGGATTAAACACACTTTATTAATCGGTTTGAGAAGAAACGGAATTACAGATTTCTTCAGGGGTAATTTTGCTTTGACGTTCACAACTAAATTCTTGAGTACACCAATATTTTAAATCAACATTCATCAGTTGAACAACATTAGAGCAGGACGGTTGAATCACTTGGCTTGCTAACGCCCAAAATGTTGCTCTTGTTAGATCTAGTCCTGTTTTTAATAAGGATTCTTTATTTCCAGGAATCCCTTTTTCTTGAGCTAAATCGACATCCACCCAAATTCCATGAGATCCTAAGATAAGTTGAGCCATCCATTTTGCACGGCGTGAATGGGTTCCAGAGGTAATTAATTTAATATGTCGTGAGTTCCAACGGGTTAATAAGGGTTGTGAATAATAAAAATTACCGAAAGTATTCTGAGCGCATTTTTCAAGCCAAACTTGTTCAATGGGGGATTGATTTTGTTCAAATAATTTTAGAATACAAGGATCATCGGCTCCTGTTGAAATCAAAATTCTCACGTTTGGGTATTGTTTCGCTAGTTCAGAAACATAGATTTCCCGTTTAATACTTCCCCCTAATACAAAAAATGTATCAACGGGTTGTTGCGCCGCGTTGGGTAATTGTTGAATTTGGGATAAAACCTTTCCCAATAACCCAATCAAAAGAACAATTAGGCTCATAATCACAACTTTCATAACCCAATTCAGTTTAGATTTCTGGCGTTTTCGCTTCATCTTCAGAGTCTCTCTACAAAATTTTCCTGAACTGATTATTCTAGTGAACAATAAAATGATATTGTGGAAAGATGCAGACTTTAAGCTGATACTATTATAATAAGTTGATTCAACGAATAACGTTAGGCTCTGTCACGAATGAACAGGATCAATCCTCTGAAAGCAATTTTAATGATATTATTCTTGGGCGTTGGGTTAAATCCGGTCATCGCTTTTGCTCAAACATCCCAACCTAATCCTAAACCTAAATATCAATATCCTCAACAATTGGTAAATGCCTATGTAGCTGGTTGTACACAACGCAGTATTAAAGAAGGTTTAACTCAACAACAAGCTACATCAGTTTGTCAATGTACGATTAATCAATTTCAATCTAGATATAGTGCGGATCAGTTTCTAAAAATGTATTCTCAAGCGCAAAAAGCTAAAGAACCGCCTGATGAATTTGTTGATATTGGGTTAGACTGTGCAGAACGAATTAAGAATTAAGAATTAAGAGACTCAAGTCGCGTTTACTCCGCGGAACGTTGGCGGAGTCTGTGGGTAGCACGTAAGGATCTGAATTAAGAAAATCTACCTGATTAAATACATTTCTGTCCCTTTGCTTATCTGGTTCCTGTTCAATGAGTCAATCTCCTCTGAAGCGATCTGTTCGAGAACAATTTAATATTTCTCGGTGGGCGATCGCCCATCCTCGCCTAACAATTGGATTTTGGATCGGGGTCATTGTAGCGGGAATATTAGCCTTTAGTAGTTTAAAATATGCCTTATTTCCAGAGGTAACATTTCCCGTAATTGTCGTTAGTGCAACCACCCCTTTACCATCAGCAATTGAAACGGAAAAACAACTGACAATTCCCATTGAACAGGCGACAAAACCGATTGAACGAGTTTATGATCTGCGTTCCTCGACTTATCCGGGGCGCAGTATTGTTAGTTTAGCTTTTTTAGTGGGAACTCGGTTAGAAGACTCGACGAATCAAGTTGAAACAGCACTAAAAAGTTTACAGCTTCCCCCTAAAAGTAATTATACAGTTATTCCTTTAAACCTCAACGAATCAACCGCGATTACCTATGCCATTAAAAGTGAGAATCGCACCTTAAAAGAATTAACCGAAGTTACCCAAAATCAAATTATTCCTCAACTTAAAACCTTAGAAGGTGTTTTAAAAGTTAATTTATTAGGGGATGGATTAACGAGAGAAAAAGCAACCGATTTAACCTCTCTTTCTAGTTCACAAACGTTGATCGAAAATCCGCCTACCTTAGTTAAATATAATGGCGAAAATGTGTTAGCAGTTCAAGTGGTTAAACGCAGTGATGCGAATACCTTGGAAGTTGTAGAACGAGTTGAAAATACCTTAAATCAACTTCAAGTAAATTTAAAAGATGTTGAACTAATTTTAGCCGAAACCCAAGCGGATTATATTAGAAAAGCCACCCAAGCAACCATTGATGAATTATTGTTAGCTATTGTCTTAGCTATTGTGGTTGTTTTTCCTTTTTTACGAAATTTAAAAGCTACCTTAATCACTGCTTTAGCCATTCCTACTTCCCTATTGGGGACTTGTATTGTTATGGCAATTTTTGGCTTTAATTTAGAAACCATTACCTTATTAGCATTAGCATTAGTGATTGGAATTGTGGTGGATGATGCGATTGTTGATGTTGAAAATATTGCCCGATTAATTGATGCAGGAGAAACCCCAAAACAAGCAGCATTAAAAGGAACTGATGAAATCGGATTAACCGTCACTGCTTCTACTTTAACCATTGTGGCGGTATTTCTTCCCGTTGCGTTTATGGGAGATGCGTTAGGAGAATTTTTTAAACCGTTTGCGTTAACAATTTCTTCGGCGGTATTAATTTCTCTATTCGTTGCGCGAACTTTATCCCCTGTTTTAGCGGTTTATTGGTTAAAACAAAAGCAGAATAATCAAGATAATTCCCCTAAAAAACAGAATTTAATTTTACAAAAATATCGCCGTTTATTGGAATGGTCATTAACCCATCGTAAATTAGTCGCTTTAATGGCTTTTCTAAGTTTTATTGCAGGATTAGCCTTAATTCCGTTTGTTCCTCAAGGATTTTTACCTCGGTTAGATCGAGGAGAATTTATCATTAATTATTCCTATCCTTTACCCCAAATTTCTAATAATTTTAAACCTCAACCTGCACCTACAACCCCAACAACACCCAATGTTAATTCAACCTCTGCACAAGGGAACTCAATTTTTCAACAAGAAGGTGCGTTTGATTGGTTAGCCGATTTAACTCGAAATCCTATTCAACTGTTATTAAGAAAAACCAGAAACACAGGAAGTAAAATCGAAGACATTCTGTTAGAAACACCAGAAATTGAAGAAGCCTTTACGATTGCGGGAATTAAAGGACAACCGAATCGAGGCAGAATTTATGTTAAATTGAAAAGCGATCGCACTTTAACCACGTTACAAGTTCAAGATCAAATTAGAGAAAATCTCCCCGAATTAAATAACGTTACGATTAGTGTTGAAGATATTCAATTTGTGGAAACAGGAGATGAAAAACCCTTACAAATTGTTTTAGTCGGAGACGATATAAAAACCTTAACCCAAACCGCAAAAGCGATTCAAACTGAAGTTAAAAAATTACCTGGATTTGTGGATGTGAGAGCAACAGGTGAAGAGAATTCAGGGGATGAAATTACTCAAATTGAACGTTTTCAAGGGGAAAGAGCCGCTTATGTGACCGCTAATTTAAGTAAAGATCAACTGTTAGGAGATGCAACCAACCAAGTTAATAAAATTGCTCAATCCTTACTTCCCAATGGAGTGACTTTAAAATTAACCGGAGATTCAGCAAGAATAGGTCAAGTGTTAAGAAGTTTTTTAGTCACCTTAACCTTTTCTGTTATTTGTATGTTGGGGTTACTATTTTTATTATTTGGTCGCTGGGTAGAACCCGTTGTTGTGGGTTTATGTCTTCCGTTATCCATTGTGGGGGCAATGTTAGCGTTATTAATTACGCAAAGTGATTTTGGCATTATTTCCTTAATTGGGTTAATTTTCCTATTAGGATTATTAGATAAAAATGCTTTATTATTAATGGATTATATTAACCAACTTCGTCAAACCGGAATGAGTCGCCGAGACGCAATTATTGAAACTGGAATTGTCCGATTAAGACCCATTGTAATGACAACTGCTTCTACTATTTTAGGAATGTTACCAATTGCATTAGGATTAGGGGCAGGTGCAGAACTTAGACAACCCATGGCGGTGGCAATTATTGGCGGTTTAATCACCTCAACCTTATTAACATTAATTGTAGTTCCCGTGTTAAACTCCCTATTAGAAGATCAATGGTTAAAACGTTCGTAGTTGCGCTTTAGCGCGGGTAGGGGCGGGGTGGGACACAAGCCCCTACGAATAAGTAGGAATAATGAAGGTATTTTTAACAGGTGGGACGGGGTTTATCGGGTCAAATTTAGTTAGATTATTGTTACAGGAAGGATACACAGTTAAAGCGTTAGTTCGTCCGAATAGCTGTTTAGATAATCTCAAAAATTTAGACATTGAAATAATTCAAGGAAATTTAACCGATCCTAACTTTGATCAATATTTAAAAGGATGCAACATTTTATTTCATTGCGCTGCCCATTATTCCCTATGGAAAGCCGATAAACAGAGCTTAGAACAATATAATATTATTGGGACTCGTAACGTTTTAGCGGCAGCCAGAAAAGCGGGAATTGAACGCACAGTTTATACAAGTTCCGTTGCTGCCATTGGCGTTAAACCTGGAGTTATTGTTGATGAAACCTATCAAAGTCCGGTAGAAAAATTAGTGGGATATTATAAAAAATCTAAATATTGGGCAGAACAAGAAGCGCAAAAAGCGGTTAAACTCGGTCAAGATATTGTAATTGTGAATCCCAGTAGTCCCATTGGGCCAGGAGATATTAAACCGACACCAACGGGAGATTTAATTTTACGATTTCTTCGCCGAAAAATGCCTGCTTATGTTAATACCGGATTAAATTTTATTGATGTGCGAGATGTGGCAGAAGGTCATTTACTCGCCTTAGAAAAAGGTAAAACCGGAGAACGCTATATTTTAGGACATCAAAATTTAACGTTAAAAGAATTCTTAGAGTTATTATCAGAAATTACCGGACTTCCTGCACCCCAACAGCAAATTCCGGTTTGGCTTCCGTTAACCATTGCTTGGGTCGATGAAACGATTTTAACAAAATTCGGAAAGTCTCCCGCTATTCCCTTAGATGGGGTGAAAATGTCGCAACAATCCATGTATTATAACCCGTCAAAAGCCGTGCAAGAATTAGGTTTACCGCAATCTCCGATTAAAATCGCGTTGCAAGATGCGGTAAATTGGTTTATAACCAACAAATATTTATAGCAAAAAGCAGTCAAATTCAGGTGAGAGGAGAACGATGGCCATTCAAATTGAACAAGCGATCGCCGTTGGTACCTATTTATTCAAACAACGGTTAATGGGACGCAAAAAGTTTCCCTTAGTGTTAATGTTAGAACCGTTATTTCGGTGTAATCTAGCTTGTACAGGCTGTGGAAAAATTCAACATCCCAAGGAAATTCTCAAACGGAATTTAACCCCAGAAGAATGTTTTGCCGCCGTTGACGAATGTGGCGCGCCTGTGGTTTCTATTCCAGGAGGAGAACCGTTATTACATCCCCAAATTGATGAAATTGTTGAGGGGTTAGTCGCGCGAAAAAAATTCGTTTATTTGTGTACGAATGGAATTTTATTAGAAAAAAGTTTAGGTAAATTTAAACCGTCTCCTTATCTAACTTTTAGTGTGCATTTAGATGGGTTAAGAGAACATCATGATCACTGTGTTGATCGAGAAGGGGTTTTTGATATTGCAGTTCAAGCCATTAAAGCGGCTAAATCTAAGGGATTTCGAGTCACAACAAATACGACCGTATTTGAAGGGGCAAATCCTCAAGAAATGCAGAAATTTTTTGATTTTCTGGCAACTTTAGAAGTCGATGGAATGATGATTTCCCCAGGTTATAGTTATGAATGGGCGCCGGATCAAGATCATTTCTTAAAACGGGAACAAACAAAAGCGTTATTCCGAGAAATTTTATCTCCCTTTAAAGCGGGCCAAAAGAAATGGAATTTTAACCACAATCCCTTATTTTTAGATTTTTTAATGGGGGAAGAAGACTATGAATGTACCCCTTGGGGAAGTCCGAGTTACAGCGTTTTAGGGTGGCAAAAACCCTGTTATTTACTGAATGAAGGGCATTATTCCAGTTATAAAGAATTGCTGGAAAAAACCGATTGGACACAATACGGACGCGCCAGTGGGAATCCGAAATGTGCCGATTGTATGGTTCACTGCGGTTATGAACCAACGGCGGCAATGGAAGCAATGAAACTGGAAAATATGGGGCGTTCTATTGGCGCATTGTTTTAATGTAGGGTGGGCTTTGCCCACCGTTAAACCTAATATTTTAACCCATCAAACTATGATAACAGAAATTATTAAATTATTTCAATTTGAATTTATGAGAAATGCCTTAATGGCAGGAATATTAGTCAGTATTGCCTGTGGCATTATTGGCACATTTGTTGTGGTGAATCGAATTGTTTTTATTAGTGGTGGAATTGCTCATGCTGCCTATGGGGGAATCGGAATTGGCTATTTTTTTAAGTTTAATCCTGTTTTGGGGGCGATCGCTTTTTCTGTCTTATCCGCATTAGGAATGGGGTTAGTTTATCGAAAAACGCAACAACGGTCTGATACCATTATTGGGGTGATGTGGGCAATTGGGATGGCAATTGGGATTATTTTTATTGATTTAACCCCCGGATATAAAGTTGATTTAATGAGTTATTTATTTGGCAGTATTTTAACGGTTCCAAAAGAAGATTTAATGATTATGTTAATCTTAGATCTTCTGATTGCAGCCATGGTATTTTTCTTTTATAAAGAATTGGTTGCCATTTCCTTTGACCCCGTTTTTGCAGAAACTCGAAATTTACCCGTTGATCAACTTTATTTAATGTTAATTGTGGCGATCGCCCTAACCGTTGTCATGGTCATGCAAGTAGTCGGGTTAATTTTAGTCATTGCCTTATTAACGATTCCTGCTGCGATTTCTGGGCAATTTGTTAAAGATTTAAAGCAAATGATGCTATTATCCAGCATTTTAGGCATCGTTTTCACAACCCTCGGTTTAGGAATTTCTTACTTTTTTAATCTCACTTCAGGGGCTACAATTATTATGGTGGCAGGTTTAGCTTATTTAATTAGTTTGGGGATGAAAACGTTAATCGCAAAATCTTTTGCAACGCATCAAACTTAAATTAGCACTGCCTTTGATCCACTTACAGATTCTATAAATTAATGTAATTTGATTTATTCCTGATTTGTGATACAGTTCTAGGTTAATTGTTTAAGGCAGCTTTTAATCTAACCCGATTCAAATTGCATGAAAAATAAAATTATTCTGTGTACAACAACTCTTGTTTTAGGGTTTTCCTATCCCGCAACGGCACAGAATTTTAACTCCTGTGAAACTAACCCCAATTCTTCAATACAATGTCAGCAAGCAACCATTATTCCTGATTCCCAAAGACCGAATTCAAATAATACTGGAAGCGTCGCAATTTTAGAGGATGGTCGTTCTTATCAATACGAAGCCGGACAAGGAATTTATCGCGTTCGGTTTAACTATACCGGAAAAAATTGGACGCACGCCGATGTCGCCCCGATTCGCATTGATACCGATAAACCGATCGCAATTTTACCCCTACAATATACGAGTAATGGGTTACAATCCGGCGCTAGTGTAAATGGAATGGTTGTCGGTAAAATTTGGAATGCTATCACCGTTGAAGAAATGAAACGGCGGTTAGAATCTTTAGGTTTTTTTGTATTAACGCCCACGATTCAAATGTATGGAGAAACGATTGATGGGTTTCAAGCATTAGAACATTTTATTGCCGGGGTTCATAAGGGCAATCGTTATGTGCAAACGGTTGTTTTAACGGCGGATTCTCATATTGCAAATGCGGCGAATCCTAGACCGGGCGCACAAATGTTAGTGACGGGATTACATCAACGGGATTTATGGTGGGAATATCGCATTCAAGCCCGTTTAGCTGCCTTTTATCAACAGCAACAATTAGTTAATATTGGCCCCAGAGTCCGAGGGGGACAAAACAACCGAGAAGGTCATTCTTTAGCTTGGCATCCAATGATTGAACGAGCGGCGGAATATAACCCGAATGTCGCAATTATTGAAGTGGCGCAAGCATTACAAATTATTCAACGGGCGGGTTCAATTCAAGCAGGGCGACAATGGGCGGCTCCTGTATTTGATGGGGTGGCGTTAGGAATGGCTGAACACGCCTGCGCCTTGGGAGCAAATTTAGGTGCTATTTGTAATGGAATTAAGAATTAAGAATTCACTGGTTTCAAGGTTGAACCTTGAAATCCACTATTGAAGGCTCTGCCTTCTGATTACAGCAGGCGGAGCCTACACACTATGCAACCTACCAACAAGACAAATCTGTTGTTGAAGGTTCTGCTTTGTGATTACAGCAGGCGGAGCCTGCTAATAGGCATTGCTAGGTTGAACCTAGCAACGAAAAAGAAATCTATAAAAAATATAAAATTTTTAAAATAGACAATGATTGGGATTCATGAGTTGAGTCAAGCTAAAATTAACCATGACAAATTAAAAAATTAGAGTAGAATAATCGGCAGTTATTATTCTTTTAATCGGTGAAAACAATGAAACTTAAAAAACTGGTCACGGGTGCTTTACTGGCAATCTTGGGTTTAACTACGCCAACGGTTCTATTCCCTCAACCGAGTTTTGCCCAAGCTTTTACCGGAATTCGAGTAAAAACCGATAAACTGCTAACGGTTCGAGTAGTGAATGAAAGTGGCAGATCCATACTATATGGTTTAAGCCAAAATCCATCTCAAACCTTAGCTAATGGAAAAGCAGGGGTTATGCCTTTCTCACAAATTAAAACCAGCAGAGGTGAAGTTAATATTTTAGTGTATACCCAAGATGGTTCACCTTTAACCTTTAAAGGAAACTATAATGAACAAACCAATGAACTAACTGTTAATGTCACCGCAGGTGGTGCAGGTCATAGAAGTATTAGTATTAGCCCGAATGGACTTGTTGAATTAATTTAAGAAGGCTTAACAGTCACCAGTCACCAGTCACCAGTCACCAGTCGGACACATAAAAGCGTGCTTCTTCCCTCTTAATTCTTAATTCTTAATTCTTAATTCTTAATTCTTAATTCTTAATTCCTCTTATTCGTCTTGATTTAAAAGCGATCGCAAAGCTTCTTTCATTTCTTCAGTTGTAGTCGTTGCAGTTCCAAACTGACGAACAACTAAACTAGCGGCTAAATTTCCTAAAACCATCGCTTCCCAAATCGATGATCCCGTACATAATCCCAAGGTTAACCCCGCCACAACCGTATCTCCCGCCCCAGTCACATCAAAAACATCGGTACGATTAAACGCCGGAATATGAAAAATTTGATCGTTTTCAAATAAGCTCATTCCATCTTCTCCTCTGGTAATTACCATTGAATGAGCTTGCGTTAACGTTAATAAATCTTGTCCCGCTTGTAATAACGTTTGTTCATTTTTAATCGAATATCCAACCGCTTTTTCCGCTTCAGGAAGATTCGGCGTAAATAACATCGCTCCTGCAAATCGATGTAAATCTTTTTGAGTATCCACAATCGTTTTAGGGTGAGATAATGCCGCTTCAATCACCGCAGACGTTAACACGCCATCGCCATAATCTGAACAAACAACGGCATCAACCGTATCAATATTTTGACGAATATATTCTGCTAATTGTAACTGTAATTCTAATTCCGGTAACTCATCGGATTTACGATCAATTCTAACAATTTGTTGGGTAACGGACTGTCGCGCATGACCAGAAATTCTTGTTTTCGTAACCGTTGGTCGATGGGGATCAACCAATATCCCAGTGGTATCAATTCCCGCGTCTGTAAAAATGCGTCGCAGCGCTTGTCCTTGGTCATCTTTTCCCACCAACCCCGCCACCTTAACCGACGCCCCTAATTTTGCCAAATTGTAAACCGCATTTGCGCCGCCGCCTGGAATTTGTCGGGTGTGTTCATGTCGCAAAATCAACACCGGAGCTTCACGAGAAAGCCGTTCTACCTGACCTGTCAGGAATTCATCTAACGTTAAATCTCCCACCACCAACACTCGCACCTTGGAAAATTGATGAATTCGTTCTAACAACGAATCAGAATAAGCGTGTAGTTGGCTCAAAAAAGTAGCATCCAGTGTCATCAGTTATCAGTTATCAGTTATCAGTTATCAGTTATCAGTTATTAGTTATCAGTTATTAGTTATCAGTAATCAGTAATCAGTCACCCGCTAAAAATTCTTCTGACTCCTAACTCCTGACTCCTCTTCTTAATTCTTAATTCTTAATTCTTAATTCTTAATTCTTAATTCTTAATTCTTAATTCTTAATTCTTAATTCTTAATTCCTACTTCGGTTTCTTTTGAACAAAGGCTTTTAATTGCAAAACGAGTTTTTTGAGGGCATCAATTTCAGCTTGCATTTTTGCCATTTGTTGTTTGAGGGCTGCAATTTCATCAGAACTTGCTGCTGTTGATGTGACGGCTGCTTTAGCAACTGATGGGGCTGCCGCTACTGCCGACGCCGGTAAAGGTTCACGAGGTAAAGTCGCTTTATGAAAGGCTGATTTGATCGCATCAATCAGTTGTTTCTTTTCAAACGGCTTTTCAATGAACTCAAAATACTGAAAGGGTTCTGGAATTTTTTCAGTGACTTCTTCCTTACGTCCTGACATCAAGACCAGAGGGATACGCCGTAATTTATCATCGGCTTGAATTTGTCTGAACACATCCCACCCACTTAACTTAGGCAGGAGATAATCTAACATAATCAAACTGGGATTCTCTTTCTGAACCAGTTCCAGTCCTTCTTTACCATCTTTTGCTTCTAGTACCTCAAAGTTACCGGGGGGTAACATCTCTCGCACCCGAACTCTAATAACCTTACTATCATCAATAACCAGGATTTTCCGACCTGCCACGACTGACTCCCCTAGTGATGCGTTAAATAAATAATCTTAATACGGCTTAGTTTGACCTAATCAGTCAGAAGACCCGCATAGTGATCCATAATCTAGATTAATCTGATTTAGCATAATTGGGAAAAATTGCAACACAACTTGAATATGACTCCCTCCACTCCTCCAAGTTTTACGCCCAACTCTAAACGAGATCAATACCGAGAATTAATTGAACCGATGCCGGACTGGTTACGCCGTCCCATTGGCAAAGCCAGCGAGTTATCCCAGGTAGAACGCATTATCAAACAACGCAACATTCACACCATTTGTGAGGAAGGTCGTTGTCCCAATCGCGGCGAGTGTTATGCTCAGAAAACCGCCACCTTTTTATTGATGGGGCCGACTTGTACTCGATCCTGTGCGTTCTGTCAGGTGGATAAAGGTCATGCGCCGATGCCCCTTGATCCCCAAGAACCGTTCAAAGTGGCGGAAGCGGTACAACTGTTAGGGTTGAGTTATGTGGTGTTAACGTCGGTAGCCCGTGATGACTTAGCCGATGGCGGTGCCGGGTGGTTTGTGGCAACCATGGACGAGATCCGAAAAATCAACCCAAACACGCAAATTGAAGTGTTAACGGCGGATTTTTGGGGCGGACAAGGAGGAGGCGATCCCCAGCAACAACAACATCAACGCATTGCAACGGTTGTTAAGGCGCAACCGGCTTGTTATAACCACAATATTGAAACGGTACGACGGTTACAGGGGCCTGTGCGTCGGGGGGCTAAATACGAGCGATCGCTGGATGTTTTAAGAATTGTGAAGGAACTTGATCCCGCTATTCCTACGAAGTCCGGGTTAATGTTGGGACATGGGGAAACAGAAGCGGAAATTATCGAAGCCCTGGAAGATTTAAGGAAGGTAGGATGCGATCGCATTACCCTCGGTCAATATATGCGTCCCTCCTTAGACCATCTCCCCGTCCAGAAATATTGGACACCCGAAGAATTTGAACAGTTAGGAAAAATTGCCACAGACTTCGGCTTTGCTCACGTCCGTTCTGGGCCATTAGTTCGCAGTTCCTACCACGCTTCTGACAGTCACCAGTGAAGAAAGTAGGGGGACAAGGTGACAAGGGGACAAGGGGACAAGGGGATAAGGGGAAGAATTTATTAACTGATAACTGGTGACTGGTGACTGGTAACTGGTGACTGCCCCCTGCCTCCTGCCTAGAGTTATGACTTTTAACAGAAGATAAATTAGCCTTTCTCCGATAACCTTGTAATTAGTAATCACTGTTGGCTAGTGATGAATAACTAGCTAATCGTCCGAAATAAACCTTTACAAAACAGGGCTTTAACAGTCCGCTTGTGTGGTTTAATTAAAAACAACCAATTTAGGAACGGAACCTATGGTAGATACAAGTAAAGCAAAATCGAATCGTCCTACTTATACCTTTCGGACAGGCTGGGCAATCCTCCTGTTAGCGATTAACTTTCTGGTCGCTGCCTACTATTTCCATATCATCGAATAGTTTTAAATTCTAACTTTTAAAAATTGAGTGCTGCTTTGAATTCTCCTTAAATTTAAGGAAGATCAAGCAGCACTTTTAACATTAAAAATCGTTGACAAGGGAAAGGACAGTCACCAGTCACCAGTCACCAGTCATCAATGCTTCTTCCCTATTCCCTATTCCCTATTCCCTATTCCCTATTTCTTAATTCTGATCCTTCGCTCCGCTCAGGACGCTACGCGATTCTTAATTCTTAATTCTTAATTCTTAATTCTTAATTCTTCTTCTAACTTTGCTAATTGTTTTTGTAGTTCTTGAACATCTTGTTTAGTTTCGATTACTAAAATTGACAACCGATCAAACATTGGATCACCGGATAATAAGCGATTTCCATCGGAAGGGCGGGGTAACTCCGCTCCGGGTTCCACTTGAATCACGGTGGCGCCAGACCCTTGATTTCGTAAATTCCCAATCTGTCCAGACAGTTGAGAAACCTGAGATTCTAAACGACTGATCCGATATTCAAGCTGACTGGTTGAGCCTTGTGCTAAAGTCAAGCTATTCCAGCCAAAGCCTCCTAATATAATAACGATTAAAACCAACACAAAAACGGCAATCTTGGGGAGTCGAGGACGTTTTTTAAACATATCTTAATTCCTGATAAATTGAGTTTAAAGGCAAATTAGTGATGACTCAAAAAAATGTTGCAATTTTAATGTTTAATAATGTGGAAGTTCTAGATTTTGCAGGCCCGTTTGAGGTATTTTCAGTCACATCAGAATTAAATAACCATCAACTCTTTAACGTTTATCTGGTGGCGGAAACGTTAAACCCCATTCAAGCGCGTAATGGATTAAGTATTAATCCCAACTTCACCTTATCAACCTGCCCCACACCGAATATTTTGATTATACCGGGTGGAATTGGCACAAGGGTGACCATGAATCAACCCGAAATTATCAACTGGGTACAACATCAAACTGAACAAGCCGAGTTAGTTTTATCAATTTGTACAGGTGCTTTAATTTTAGCCAAAGCCGGGTTATTAGACGGTTTAACCGCCACAACTCACCATCAAGCCCTAGATTTATTAACAGAAATAGCGCCGCGCACAACAATTGTCAGGGATCAACGATTTATTGATAATGGTAAAATTCTCACATCGGGCGGAATTTCGGCAGGAATTGATTTATCGTTATATGTAGTCACTCGACTTTTTGGGGAAGAACAGGCATTAAGAACGACTCAACACATGGAATACGTTTGGCAACGGCTAGATAGCGTTGGGACTCATCAACCAGAACTCAGCCGCTAAACCGAAGCAGATCCTTCAAAAAATCAAGTTTCTGTCGTAATTTTGATTCTAAATCCTGCATAAGTTCAATCCATCTAGATATAGGTATATATAGAGAGGAACTTAGGAAACCAAAGAAGACGCCCTAGCCTTCCGACCTATTTTTAGATCAGTGATTCAGTTACCCACTCAGCGTCAACCGTTCACCGTTAACCCATGAGTACAGCATCGAAATATTGGACACTCGTAAAACTCGAAGGTTCTGGCCGACTTAAACGGTGTGAAATCAGTTGTGCAAAAGCGTTTTTTCAGCAAGCATTTCCCAACTGTTTAGGCCAGACCCAGGTTGAAGATGTTCAAATTCAGAAGCAATTACTGCAATGGATGCGGGAATCTTCCTCTCCTACCCCCCTTGCGCGTCAAGATGCCGAATGCTGTCTGCTGTGCTTTATTTCTTGGGAAATTGAACAGGTTTGTATTCATTTAGCCCAAAAATTTGGAGCAGAGCATGGTTTTAGTTGCCATGATTTATTCCCCTTTGTTTTAGACGAAGAAGGAGTAAAGGATAAGCAACCATTAGGACAAAAAACAACCTATCAATCCTTTGCGAGAGACATTTTACAAAGCTTTGATGCTCAACAAAGTGGTCTCGCAACTTGGACAAACCGACGGGTTAAATTTCATCCTGAAATTAACAGCTTTCTGCTCCAACATGGGGTATATTTAATTAGTGATTGGGCAATTTTAAATGATACACGTCCCCAACAGTTAGAACACATTTTGTTAGAGTTTTATCAACTCACTCCCCTGGAAATTGAACAGCAGATCCGACTTTTATCTTGTTACCATAACGTTTATCGCGCTCAACGATTACAACACCGAAAAACCGGATCTCGGAAACTCTGTCAACCCCCCACATCCCAACAATATCAACAAATAGCTCAACAGTTAGCTCTCAATTATCAATTAGAGCTTTCTCCAAAAACAGTAGCGGTTAAATTACAAAATTTAGCGACTAAAATTCGTCAATACCGCACTTGTATTCGGGGGGGATATTTACCCACTGAATCCTTACATCCCTTTGATGGGAATGAGTCTTGGGTTGATAGAATTGCGGCACCAGAACCGACAGAAGATGAAGATGAAAACCTCAAACAACAGGAGTTTTTGAAGTGGTATCAACAACAATTGTCTATGAGTTTACAAGGCAGTATTGCTCAAGTTCTGGAAACCTGGTTAAAGGCATCCCAAAAACGAGGCTCGGAACAATCGGAACAATTTTTAATGGCACTGCATCTATTTCATTGTCAGGGTAAATCAATGGGTGAAATTGCCTCCGCATTAGGGTTAAAAGCACAATATCAAGTCACCCGGTTATTAAAGCTTAAAGCTTTCCGCTCCGATGTCCAACATCATTTATTAAAAGAATTATGCGATCGCATTTTAGAGTATACAAAATCCTTTCCCAGCCCCCAGAATTTAGACACATGGCAACAAAATATTGAAAAAGCATTGGATGAGGAAATCGAACCGATCTTTAAACAAGCAGAATCCGATGCTTATGTGTCTCAAAATCGTCCTTTAGATAGTCCCTTTTTTAAAGGATTGTGTCACTATCTTGATTTAAGGAAAAAAAATCCTGAATTAATTCACTGTATGATTTCTATCCTGTCCAAGCCCAGACCACGGAGTACCTAGCGATGTTTAATTCTGTTTATGAGTCGGAAACTCAATTTGACTACGAACAAATTAATCCCGATCTGATTAATTTGTCTTCTCAAGAAATTAATCAAGCTTTAGATTGGTGCCGTTCTCTTCCGGGCGAAGACAAGCAATGGCAAACTTATTTGAATGCTTTAGCCTTCTTAGGATTTGAAAATTGGCTCGATGAGCGTTCGTCAGGAATTATTTTAAATTCTGATCATTGTTCTCTTCATCAATCCGAATTAAGTTATGGAATTGAAGCCGTTTTAAATTTAACCGTTAACGAGTTTAAAGTCTGCTTAATTGCTACCGGAACAGTGACCGATCATCTCGTCAATTTACCGAGAGCAATTTTTGATTTACCCGAATATAATGCTCATTATTATATTTTATTAGAAGTTCAAGAAGAATTAGAAACAGCCGTTATTTATGGATTTATTAGTTATCAAAATTGGCTCCAAGAAAAACATCGGATTAATTTAACAGCCAACGTTGATTGGACATATACGATTCCCTTATCTTGGTTCTGTACCGAACCCGATCAACTATTGCTTTATTTACGATGTCTGGATGTTTCAGTAATGCCTTTACCTAAAATTCCCAATCGTTCAGCCACATTATCCCAACTTCAAGAGCAGTTAATTACCAAATTACCCCAATTGACCCCTCAAGAACAAGGCATTATTCCCAAATTATGGCAAGTTTTAACCTGGGAACAAGCAGAAATTGTCCTGACCCAACCGCAATTATTACGATGGATTTATGAGGTTCAAAATCAAGCCAGTTTATGGACAGAACCTGTGGCGACCCCTGCCAAAAATTCAACCGTTTATCTGTCTGACTTGCTCAAACTTTTAACTCAACCTGTGATCAATGTAGGGCAGTGGTTTAATCAAGAAATTGAAGAATTAACCAATCAATTCTCTTGGGTTTTTATGCCCGATTTTTCCCCAGCCATGCCCTTACGGTCTGGGAGACAAATGCAAATGTTAGTCCAAGAATTGCAAGAAAAAGGAGTTGAAATTCCCCTACAAGCGAAAGCTGCCTATCGAGACTTAACCTTGGGTGAACGTTCCTTGCGGCTGTATGCCTTAACTTGGCCGTTAATGGGAGAAATTGAACCGGAATGGTCGTTATTACTGGTTCTGGGTTTACGTTCTGGAACCGATTTACCGACCGGGATTAAATTACGGGTGACTGACACAACTGGAATCTTAGTGGAAGAAGGTTTAAATTCCGATGAACAAAGTTCCTATTTATTTACTTGTGTCGTCGGAAATCAGGCAGAAAAATTTCTTGTCACCATCAGTTTAAAGGAAGAAATTGAGGCAACCTTACCCACATTTGAGTTTAATTATGATTTGAATTGAGAACAATCACCGCCCTGTGAGGGATTTGGTAGGATGAAGATGACTATGCTAAAATTTTTGATATCGGAACCGTTAACCTTTCTACGCTAGAAACCCGCCCTTCCTGTCAAAATTTGTTTCAGCATAGCTGCGTCCTACTTCCTCACTTATGAATTCTACTGTTGCGGCGTTTTACCTGAAAGTTCAGCGAATAGAACAAGTTTGCTTGTTTGAACTCTGTTGGGGAACCGGACAACAGTTAAGCGTCACTCTGCCTTATCCTGAGACGTTAACTCAACTGTATCAAGAATGGCAGCAGATCTATCTTTGTTTTTATAATAAAGCACTGCGAGGTCGAGTACAAGCAGCGGGTAAATTAACCCAACCTAAAGCAGATTGGCACGCGAAATTAGTCCAAGCTGAAGCTAAACTTTTATATGAATTTCACCGCTGGTTAAGACACGAAGAACTGTATGAAATTCGCGCCACAATTGCAAAAGCCACGTCCGATCAAATCGGTTTAAAATCTTCTCATCCTCATCTGAATCAGAAGCTTGATATTGATGTTTTTCTGACGGTTGATCCGATTGATTTATCTCGATTACCGTGGGAAGCGTGGGAACTGGGAACCGAATTTGCAGCAACGAGTAAAATTAGAATTATTCGGAAACCTAAAAATATTCGTACCTCAACTCCTCATCCAAAACAGCAATATTTTAGAAATAAAGTTAGGGTATTAGTCATTTTAGGGGATGATACAGGATTAAATTTTAAAGCGGATAAAGAAGCAGTGCGATCGCTGTCTTCCCTGGCAGAAATTCAGTTTGTGGGTTGGCAACCGGGAGAAAATGCCTTATCTGTTAAAGCGCAAGTGGTTAAAGCAATTCAAGATGAAAAAGGCTGGGATATTTTACTATTTGCAGGTCATAGTAATGAAACCGAATTAACGGGAGGAGAATTAGGTATTGCTCCCAATGTTTGTTTATCCTTATCAGAAATTATTCAACCGTTGACCTTAGCCATTAATCGGGGATTACAATTTGCCTTATTTAATTCCTGCCAAGGATTAAGCCTCGCCAATGCTTTAATTGATTTAGGATTAAACCAAGTCGCCATTATGCGAGAACCAATCCATAATCAAGTGGCGCAAGAATTTTTACTTCGGTTTATTAGAAGTTTAACCGAATATCATGATGTTCATGATGCGTTGCTTTCTGCTTGTCAATTTCTCAAATTAGAAAAACATTTAACTTATCCCAGTGCTTATTTAATTCCCTCCCTATTTCGTCATCCCAATGCTCCCCCATTTCAACTCAAACCTTTAGGGTTAAAACAACGCTTAAAACCTTGGTTACCCACTCAAAAAGAAGCGATCGCTCTCACTACATTACTGTTGATGAGTTTCCAGCTTCCCATTCAACAATTTCTCTTAGAACGACGTGTTTATGTTCAATCAATTTATCGAAATGTAACCCAACAATTCCCTAAACAATCTTCGCCTCCTGTTGTCTTAGTTCTCATTGACGAAGAATCCATTCTTCAAGCCAAAATTTCTAACCCTAGACCGATGGATCGAAGTTATTTAGCTCAAATTATAGATCGGCTGACTCAACTCAATGCCAAAGTGATCGGGATTGATTATTTATTGGATCGATATCAACCTAAAAATGACAAAATTTTAGCTAAATCCTTACAAAATTCGGTAAAGAATAATGGCACCTGGTTTATCTTTGCCAGTGACAGAAAGGCAACGGGAGGATGGTTTGATGTTCTACCGGAATTAGCCGATCCGAATTGGAGTTTAAACGGAGATTTAACCACCTTTGGTTATCCGCCAAGCTATATGGCTTTGCTTCGGAATCCGAACGCTAGACAACAGCGTTTACCCCTCGGCTATTTATTAGCTTTAAGCTACAAAATCAACTTTGAATTGATGGAAAAAGTTCCTCAACCTCAATTAAATTCATCCATTGATTGGCTGTCTCAATTAAAGGCTTATTTAATTGATACCACGGGCAAAGATTATCAAAATTTATTTTCATCGAAAGCGCGTTTACAACCCATCACCCAGCGCGGATATCGATTCAAACAATTTTGGTTTCATCCGATTATCGATTTTTCAATTCCACCCCAACAGGTTTATCAAAGCTTACCGGCTTGGCAATTATTGGATGCTTCTGCTCTTTCCGTGAAACTTTCTGACCCTTTTGTCGTTCTAATTGCACCAGGAGGATATGGAGAAGCAGGAATCGGGTCAGAAGGTCAAGATAATTTTCCTTTACCAATGGCGTTAGAGTATTGGATGACTCAATATCCGCGTGATTTAGGTCGAGTTTTCCCAGGAGGTGAAGCTCATGCGTATGTCACTCATCATTTTATTCGTCAACGATTTGTTGTTCCCATTCCTGATTTTTTAATCATTTTACTGGCTGCCTTTTTAGGAAAAGGAACGATTTTGATTTTATCGAAATCTCCTCAGAAAAAAATTAAGTATGTCCTGTTATTAATTTCGATAACCGGAATATATGGATTAGTCAGTTTACAACTTTATATTAGCAGTGAACTTTTGTTTCCTTGGGTTTTACCGAGTTTAATGTTTTGGGTGTATATTCTTATTAAGTTCTTAGAAAGGAAATTTTATGGCTAAGTGTAATATTGTGCCTTTTTTACTAAAATATACAGTCGTTATTGTTGTGCTTGGATCTCCTCTCACTAGCCAAGTTATTGCTCAACAAACCTCTTGGGATAGTCTTTTTCAATCGTTTTTAGCAAGTAATGATCAACCCCTCGTCTATCAACCTGGGGAGGCGCAGGTCAGACAACCCCAGTCAGAAAGCCAAGAAGATGAACCCCCCATTTATCAACCAGGAGGGGCAAGGGGGTCTGGGCAAAGTGCTTGTCCTTTAGCTCCCCTTGCTCAAAAATCTAATTCTGATCTTCCCAGTGAGATTTGGAATCATCGTCCGATCTTTGTTTGGAAGGGAACTGTTGAGAAGATTGAACTGTATTCTGAACCCGAAGGAAACTTGATTTGGGAACAAACTGTAGAACCTAAAAAAAATTATCTTTCTTATACAGGAGAACCCTTAAAATCCGGTGCAACTTATCAACTTTACTTTTATGATGTTGCTGAACCGGAACCCGGTTATCCGGCGACTGTTGACTTACAATTTAAAGTTGTTGATCCTGAAAAATATGAACAAATTACTCAAGAGTTGAATAAATTACAAACTGAACATCAACAAAAACAATCAACCCCAGAAGAAATTGCTTTAGCTCGCGCTCAATATTTTGCTGACCGTCAATTATGGTCAGATGTGATCATGGAATCGGTGTTAGTGGAAAATCCGCCATCAAGTTTGAAAGAACTCTTAGAAACTGAAATTCCTGAACATCTTTGTAGTCCTTTTTCTCTCTAATTGTTTATACACCTGATTTGTTGTTGATCTAGATCACTAACATGAAAATAATCCTGCTCAGGATCTTTGGGTTATTTTATTTTGTAAAAATTCAATTAAACGGTTCAGTTTGACGGTAAATCATTGGTAAAATCCAAGAGTTTACCTTGAGAAGGGTAGATCAATGTCTAAATTCATTTACGATTAAGGTAAGGATTACTAACCTAAAGGGATATGATCAGAATGACAAGAGTAGCTCAGGTTTTGGAACCCGGAACATTGTGGCAACGAGTAATCTCTCAAACAGAAGCAGCGATCAATTGTGGGGCTTTGGTGTCTATTCCAACGGATTATGATTATCTCAAGCAAGGCAATATTAGCTTTTTAGTTCGGATTCTGTCTAACTTAGCCCATAAGGAGAGAGCCAAAAAACAGCAAGAGCAAAAAAAGGCGAATTCAGGAGAAGAGTTTAATCCCTTTCTTCCTTATGAAAAAGATTTATTTGTCACTGAATTCTCTCCCACTCATCTCGGTTTACTGAATAAATTTAATGTGGTTGATCATCATTTATTAATGGTAACAAAGAAGTTTGAAGAACAGGAACGATGGCTCACCGTTGCGGATTTTCAAGCGTTATGGCTGTGTTTAGCGGGAATGGATGGCTTGGTTTTTTATAATGGGGGGAAATTAGCCGGAGCCAGTCAAAAACATAAACATTTACAGTTTGTTCCGTTTCCCTTAGTTCCGAATGGGTTAAAGTTACCCATGGAACCTGCGATCGCATCGGTTCAATTTCATAATAATATCGGTCGGGTTTCTGAATTTCCCTTTGTTCATGCGATCGCGAAATGTAACCCCCATTGGGTTGAATTTCCCACCGCAGCCGCAACGGAGACTTTAGAACTATATTTTAACTTATTAGAAGCAGTGGGTTTACCAATTAATAATCCTGATTATCAATCCGGTGCTTATAATTTATTAGCCACTCGCGAGTGGATGATGATTGTACCTCGTTCTCAAGAAACGTTTGAGGGAATTCAAATTAATTCATTAGGATTTGCAGGTAGTTTCTTCGTGAGAAATGAAGAACAAATGGCTCAATTAAAACAACAGCAACCTTTAACCATCCTAAAAGAAGTTGGAATCCCTTGGTAATCAGTAATCAGTAATCAGTAATCAGTAATTAGTTGTGAGTTTTTAGTTTTTTCTCGTTGCGTTTGTTCTACCTACCAATGTGTTATTGCAAGCTCCGCCGTAGGTGAAGATTAAGAAGGCAGAGTCTTTAAAAACGGGTTTCAAGGTTGAACCTGGAAACCAGCGACTGATTACTGATTACTGATTACTGATTACTAATTACTGATTAAATCTGGAAAAACGTCTTGAACCGCCGGATGAACTAAATGATGATTCGTGACATTTAATCCTTTCCCTAAAACCGGATTCATTTCTAAAGCCTTAAGTCCGTAATCAGCTAACTGAATCACATAAGGTAACGTACTATTATTAAGAGCTTGAGTTGCCGTCCAAGGAACAGCCCCCGGCATATTCGGAACCCCATAATGAACCACCCCTTCTTCAACATAAGTAGGATGGGTATGGGAAGTGGGGCGTAACGTTTCGATACAACCTCCTTGGTCAACGGCTACATCCACAATGACAGAACCCGGACGCATTTTGGCGACTAATTGACGATTAACTAAAGTTGGCGCGCGTTTTCCTAATACTAAAACCGCACCAATTAATAAATCCGCTTCGGGAACAACCGCTTCAACTTGCGCTGGGCTACTGTAGAGTAATTCCACACGGGAATCAAACAGCGTTTCTAAATACGCTAATCGGTCTAAATTAATCTCTAAAATTTGTACTTTTGCCCCCATTCCCACGGCAATTCTAGCCGCTTCCGTTCCGACAACACCCCCTCCTAAAATCACAACTTTACCCGGAGAGACGCCCGGAATTCCTCCTAATAAAACCCCGCGTCCCCCTTGTTGGCGTTCCAAATATCGCGCCCCAAACTGTACCGATAAACGTCCCGCAATAATACTCATCGGAGTCAGTAACGGCAGACGCCCATCAGGAAGCTCAACCGTTTCATAGGCAACAGCATTCACCCCACTTTTGATCAAATGTTCCGTTAAATCCCGATCTGCGGCGAGATGCAGGTATGTAAAGAGTAATTGCCCTTTTTGAATGAGGGGAAATTCAGGCGGTAAAGGTTCTTTGACTTTCACCACCAATTCTCGAAACCAGACTTCCGCAGCATTTTGGACAATAGTTGCTCCCGATGAAGTATAATCCTCATCGGTAAACCCTGCACCCATACCTGCATTTGTTTCTACAAAAACTTGATGGCCCCGTTCGCAACAAACGCGCACACTTCCAGGACTCAATCCCAC
This sequence comes from Planktothrix sp., assembly GCA_048595135.1. Lineage (GTDB taxonomy): Bacteria > Cyanobacteriota > Cyanobacteriia > Cyanobacteriales > Microcoleaceae > JBMDYE01. Next base: position 23,604 of record JBMDYE010000243.1, read on the forward strand.
TCGGAATTCTTGATCCTTGATTTCTTTAGGAACACCAATTTCCATAGAAAACCCCTTGTTGAACGGATGGTTAGATTGTAGCTCTGGATACGGGAGACCAACCTTTTGCCATCTTCATGACTTTTTCCTACTAGACAACTAGAATCTTTTCGGTAGAATCAGAACAAAAATTAAAGATTGTAAACGTAAAACCAATTCTTGGAGGGTAGACCCATTACACTCGCTCTCAGCACATCCAATCTCTCTACAGCGTCCAACGCTAACCAGTCCATCCTGAAAATTTGGGGACGTCAACCACTCAGTGGCCATGTCACCATTAGTGGGGCAAAAAATTCTGCCTTAGTCGTCATGGCTGGTGCATTGCTCTGTTCAGAGGATTGTCGGCTTCGTAACGTCCCATCCTTGGTTGATGTGAATCGGATGAGCCAAATCCTAACGGCTTTAGGCGTTAAGGTTGAACGAGAAGCAGATGCGATCGTTATTCATGCGGGTGACTTGTGCGAGTCCCAAGCTCCCTATGAGCTTGTCAGCCAACTTCGCGCCAGTTTCTTTGCCATTGGGCCGTTATTAGCCCGTCTCGGAACGGCTAAAGTTCCCTTACCGGGAGGCTGTGCCATTGGAGCTAGACCTGTAGATCTCCATGTCCGAGGCTTACAAGCGTTAGGGGCGGAAGTTCATATTGATCATGGCATTGTTCATGCTAATGTGATCGGCTCTAACCGTCGCTTAAAAGGCGCTCGCATTTATTTAGACTATCCCAGTGTTGGGGCGACGGAAACCTTAATGATGGCCGCCACCCTAGCGGAAGGTGAAACCATCCTTGAAAACGCCGCACAAGAACCAGAAGTCGTTGATTTAGCGAATTTCTGCTGTGCAATGGGCGCGAAAATTCAAGGTGCTGGAACTAAAACTATTGTCATTTCTGGGGTTCCCCGTCTGCATACGGTCGATTATTCGATCATTCCCGATCGCATTGAAGCTGGAACGTTTCTATTAGCGGGGGCTATAACTCGCTCAGAAATTAGTTTATCGCCGATTATTCCCGACCACCTGAGTCCGGTCTTGGCGAAACTCAAAGCCATGGGAGTCAAAATCCTGATGGAAGCACCCCACCATCTGCGACTTCTCCCCAGTGAACACTTAAGGGCGACGGATATTGAAACTTTACCTTATCCCGGCTTTCCAACGGATATGCAAGCCCCGTTTATGGCGTTGCTAACCTTATGTGAAGGCAATAGTTTAATTACCGAAACCGTATTTGAAAATCGGTTTGGTCATGTTCCTGAACTCAGCCGCATGGGGGCTGATATTCGCGTTAAAGGCAATAGCGCCTTAATTCGGGGAGTCAGTTTGCTTTCAGGTGCGCCTGTAACCGCAACGGACTTAAGAGCCTCTGCTGCATTAGTGATAGCAGCACTAGCCGCCGAAGGAGAAACCACCATCCAGGGATTAAAACACCTTGATCGGGGTTATGAACAATTGGAGGCTAAGTTGAAACAATTAGGGGCCAAACTCCAGCGCATTGATCATGCAACGGTAGTGGAACCAGATTAAGACCCTAACTTCCTAAAATAGGGCTTAAACTACAAGATGGAGTGTCTGTTGTGAGTTGTCGCGGGCAAATTATCCCCTGGTTCCATCACAACTCACAACTCGCCCCTGACACTCGATCGCCCTTACTCACTGGTTTCCTGCTATGGTGTTGTCAACCATCCCGTTAATTGGACTCAAAGCCGATCATTTTCGTCATCCCCTGGATTTACAAGCGACCACAGCCCTAAAACAATTGCCCGGTTTAGATTTGCTCGTGCGGCAACTGTTGGGCGGTGTTGGAGAACAGTTTTTTTATTTAGAAAATATTGCCTCAAGTATTTTAGTCAGTGAACAACAACTGCCGGATCTGCATCAATTGTTATTAGAGGCTTGCAAAACTTTAGATTTAGAACCCCCTCAGTTATATATTCGGCAACATCCCGTTCCGAATGCTTATACCTTTGCGATGCGGGGAAAACAGCCGTTTATTGTGATTCATACCTCGTTACTCGAATTATTAAACTCAGAAGAAATTCAAGCGGTGATTGCCCATGAATTAGGGCATTTAAAATGCGAACATGGGGTGTATTTGACGTTGGCAAATTTAGTGGTATTAGCCGCAGGTCAATTACCGTCTTGGGGAGGCGTTTTTGCTCAAAGTTTACAAGCTCAATTGTTGGAATGGGTACGGTGTGCGGAATTTACTTGCGATCGCGCCGCCTTACTGGCTACCCAAGATCCGAAAGTCGTGATGTCGGTGTTAATGAAGTTGTCGGGGGGTTCTCCGAGTTTAGCGTCTCGGCTGAATTTAGATGCCTTCGTTGCCCAAGCGCGGACGTATGATCAAATTAGTAGTAATGAAATGGGTCAACTCCTCAGAGAAGCCCAAACCGCCCAGTTAACCCATCCCCTTCCTGTCCTCCGCGCCAGAGAGATTGATCGATGGGCAAGTAGTCCGAATTATCAGGACTTGCTAAAACGGAACTTTGTGGTGTATAATGACAAAGGTAAGAATAAGGGCGGGTGGCGAAATTGGTAGACGCACCACACTCAAAATGTGGCGACTTCGGTCATGAGAGTTCGAGTCTCTCCGCGCCCACTTTCAAAATCATTGTTACTCAGTAATCAGGCTTAGGGGTTCAAGTTGAACCCCTAAGTTTTTTGACGGGCTTTTGAAGGCTCTCTGCTATCAAGGACAGGACTTACGCATGAGGGTCAAGAAACCGGGTTTCTTATACCGTTTTTATCAATCAAGTCTTCTTGTCTGGTGTAGAGACGCGCCATGGCGCGTCTCTACTCGATGCTGCGTAAGTCCTACAGGATTAACGAAACCGTACAAATAAACTGGCTTTTCTAATATTTCCAATTCGATCTGTACTGCTAATCGTGAAGGATTGTAAATGATCAAAGAATGGTTTAGCAGAGAGTTCCACTAATTTAAACAGGGGAATTTGTTGCTTTAAAATCTTTCGGCTATTCAGCCAATTGAGATAAAAATACCCTTCATTAGATGGCGGTAACACATCAAGACTGCTTTGGAAATCAGGATCTTCAGTAATTAAATTTCCCGTGGTTTGTGCTTGTAACGCTTCCTCCATTGTTTCAACGGATGTGGTAAAAATTTCATACTGACCCACATTGGTATGTAGTCCTTTTGGTTTCGCTTGAATAATTGGTTTTTCGGTGTCAGGTTCCTCTGGTTTTTCTATCGTAATCGGTTTTAATTTTGTCCAAGCGGTCATAGTATTATTATTCAGATCAAATGAACCGACCGTATAACCTTGGTTCGTTGCAATTTCATCTAGATTTTTAATGGCATTTTCAGTATTTTCTGAACGTTCTGTAACAAAAATCCAATCGGGTATTGTTGGTTCAGGACGAGGAACAACGGCTAAAACATATTCCCCTGTTACCCAACTAAAAATATCTTGGGGTAAATCTAATCCCCATAATTGTTTTAACCCTTCTATCGGTTGAGTAACAAACTGTTCTAAAGCAGGATTAAAAGCCACTATCTCCGAGAATTCTTTCCACAATTGGTTTAAATCTTTCCCCGAAATCATCAGGGGACTAGATTTAGTAATGTATTGTAAGGCTTCTATCGGTTCAAATAAGGCTTCGGAGGAGGTTAATTTATCTTCTTCCGTTGCAGCAATTAATACGGTTTCGGCTAATAATCCTTTGGGGTTGATTCCGACAGATACCGCAAAAGTCGGTTGTTGAGGAATAAAATCTGCCTTTGTCGGGTTCGTTAATTTCCAATCGCCTAAATTAAAATAAGCAAACGCAACGCGACCATTTTGTAATTCTTCTAAAGCTTTTTGATAAGAGTCAGATTGAGTTAAATTAATATTTGCTTGAACTGTATTCAAGGCTTCCCGCATCACTTTGGGATAGTTAGAAAATAACACAAAGCGATCGCTAACGGTAGCAGTTACTAAAGTAGGTGTATCGTCAGGACGACCACTAAATGGTCTAAGATAAATTATTTTAACGCCTCGATATTGTTCATAAGCAACATCTAATCCAGCATTCACTTGTTTCTGCCAAAACGCATCTAAACTTTCACGACTTTTTTCTGAATTTTTAGTTGATAAGGCGACTAAATAACCGGGTTGTTGACCATTCGTAATTTGACGATCTAAATCGGGACTCACTAATGCCCACGTGATTTCATTTCCTAGCCAAGGTTGAATATCTCGTTTATAATTTAACCCCGTATTTCCTAATAGGATTTTTTTAACTCGGTTCAGTTCGGACTGGCTATTTTTGCGTTGAAACGGACGAGTTAAAACCTGTTGAACTGACTCGACTCGATCTGGGTTTACTAATAAGGAAACCATGGCAGGTGCAGTTCGTGGCACAAAAATAGCTGCTTCTGGTGCTGTTTTTGGCCCCCCTGTAATTAACGTTGCTGGATTTTGGCCTAACAGTAGATAGAAACCACCAAATCCTAGCACTAACAAGACAACCGCAGCGATCGCTAACCGAGAGAAAAATGAGCGTTGCTTCATGATTTCAACGTTTGGGCGTTTAATCGAAAACTAATCCATGATCTATTATGCGTCAAATCTGCGCTATTGAGGGATTTACAAAGCAATCTTTTTAACAGGGAATGAATTGTAATCGTCCCCTTGAATACAGAGATTAATGTTTGACGTCTTTATCTAGAGAATTTTAAGATTTGTGTTAGAATTATAGCCAGTAAAGTTCGCACGCCTGCCTTACAGAGTACAGCAGAAAAGAAACTTAAGAACAAATTAAAAACCCTCAATCAACGTTATTCTCAAAAAATTCATGATTATTGATTGGGTAGCGTTGAATTAATAGAAAAGCTGAACTAAACTAAACCCTTTACAAAGTTGTTAGAATCTTTGAACGTTCTATGACGGCAACAACCCCTGTTTTATCCGCTTGGCAACAACTGAGAAACCAGAGTATTACCTGCGAACAAGCGTTAAAAAATTTAGTTGATCAGCAGGGAATTCTAAACTTAAAGTTATTAGATCGAGATGTGAGTTTTCGATTTTTTCGAGAATTTCCCGATCGCAATATTCTCCCCCCCGTCATTCCTTTATTATTATGGCGGAATTGTTATTATTTAGGCTGTCCGGTGGAAGTGTCGATGGAAACCCTAAAAATGATGGGCGATCGCACATTTTCTGATATTAAAATTATCCCCATTGATGATAAAAGTTATCGCGCTTGGTATCATGCTCAAAATTTAGATCCCCAGAGAATTACAGCCACCCCATTAATTAATCCGTTAACTGGGGAATTAGAAACCGAAGACGTCAGCGAAACCACCGAACTCTATTTATCAAAAGCTGTCGATCAAATTACTCGAATTAGAACCTTAATCTCCGGTGCATTAAGAAACCGCGCCAGTGATATTCATTTAGAACCTTCCAGCGATGGATTAAGAGTCCGATATCGCATTGATGGCTTACTCAGAAATATCACCACTTTACCCTCAGATATTGGCAGAAAAGTGATCGTTGCGATTAAAGTAATGTCCAATATGGATATTGCGGAAAGTCGCCGACCTCAAGACGGAAGAATTGGGGAGAATTATGTTTCCTCCCAAGACTTACAAGTGTCATTAGATATGCGGGTGAGTACGTTACCTTGTGTGGGGGGAGAAAAAGCGGTAATTCGGTTATTACCTCAAGAAAATCCCTTTTC
>JBMDYE010000244.1:0-12638 GCA_048595135.1 Planktothrix sp.
GTACAAGGGGAAGGGGGGACAAGGGGACAAGGGGAAGGGGGGACAAGGAGACAAGGGGAAGGGGGGAGCGGAGGGAGCAGGGGGAGCAGGGGTAGCGTGGGAAGCAGGGGGAGCAGGGGAAGAAGAGGAAGAATTTATTAATGTGTCCGACTGGTGACTGCCTTCTGCCTCGTGCCTTCAATTCTTAATTCTTAATTCAGATCCTTCGCTCCGCTCAGGACGCTACGCGATTCTTAATTCTTAATTCTTAATTCTTAATTCTCCAATTGGTGGCCTGTTAATTCGACAAAAATATCTTCTAAATTAGAGGCGCGAACTAACATTCCGGTTTTGTCAGGTTGTTGTTCTAAATAAGTATTGGCATCTTCTAAGGTTGGAAAAAATTGATAGTTCCAGCGATCGCCCATTTGTGTCATCACTAATCCTTCCCCGTGTTTTTTCCGTAATTCTTGCAGGGTTCCTAAACTAATTAATTGACCTCCATCCATAATACCAATGCGATCGCACAAATATTCAACTTCTTCCATATAGTGGGTTGTTAATAACATAGTCATCCCCTGCTTATTGAGATCTAAAATAATCTCCCAGATCCGCCTACGGGTTTGAGGATCGAGACCAACCGTTGGTTCATCTAAGAATAAAATTTGCGGTTGATGTAACAACGCTCTAGCAATTTGTAAGCGTCGTTTCATTCCTCCTGATAACGTTTTAACCAGTGCGTTCCGACGATCCGTTAATTGTACATAATCTAACCATTGTTCAATGCGTTGTTTTCGTTGGGGGTTGGGAATATGGTGTAGGCGTCCATGAAATTCCATATTCTCCCATACTGACAAATCGGCATCAACACTCACTTGTTGTAAAACTACCCCAATTTGTCGCTTCACTTGGGAACTTTGCTCGATCACATCGTAACCTGCCACGTTAATTTTGCCTTTACTGGGTCGCGTTAACGTTGTTAACATCCGAATGGTCGTCGATTTTCCCGCACCATTTGGCCCCAATAAACCAAACATCTCCCCTGGTTCAATGGAAAACGACAAATCATTAACCACCGTCACATCGTTATAAATTTTATGAACATTCTCAAGCAAAACAGCACCCATAGGAGGAATTAAGAATTAAGAATTAAGAATTAAGAATTAAAAGGGAATAGGGAATAGGGAATAGGGAATAGGGAACAAGGAGACTATTTGTCCTTCCTTCTTCCTCTGACCTTCTTCCTCTGACCTCCTGCCTCCTGCCTCCTGCCTCCTGCCTCCTTCTGACTGTCTTAGCTTTCCCTGTCTAACTTTCTAGCTCTGATCGCTTCTAGCTGTTGTTTAATTAAGATTAGGGCTTCGCCATTTTCTTGTTGAGCATAGAGATCGGTGGAGGTGAGTAAGTTGATTACGCTGTCATCATCTTGGCGTAAATTGGCATAAGCTAACCCTCGATTATGATAAGCTTCTGCTAGCGTGGGAATCTGTTGAAGGGCTTGGGTAAATTGAGCGATCGCTTGACGGTAATTTCCAGATTTGTAAGCATTGTATCCATTTTGAAAATATACAGCCGCTTCTGTTCCTTCATTGGAGTCGGGTAAGGAGGAAGGCAATGCCATCGGTTCAGGAAATAAAACCGAGAGGCTTCCTGATCCCACATAAGCATACACCATAAAACCAATCCCCACACCCGCTACGGTGAGAATTAAAACCAACCAAATCAGGAAATTTGCGATATCCATCGGGTTTCAGCACGCTTTGTCTAACTTTGAATAATTTTACACAAGTATATTCAACTATCTCTTTTTGACCGGGCTAGATCCGAGAATCCCACCCCTGTAGCGTAGCGTAGGGGTAGGAGGGTCAAAAGCACGATTTCAGGTTGAGGAAGGCTTCGATAGCATCCAAAAGACAAAATTACTGACTTTCAGCAGAAAATTCCTCGGCTTTTAGCTTTTATAGAGAAACTGACACTTTTGTCAAGTCTCTAATGATATAATTTTAACAATCATTGATTTTACTAAACTTAACAAAAATATTGAATAAGTGTAAGTTAGGAAACAAAGTTAATAAAAAAAATGATTCACAATGAAGTTAATAGAGAATTTGGGAGACATCATAAATGACAGGTGAAAATCCGGTTCCCTCCAGTTGCCGCCATTGCGGTTACTATAAACCAGAGGGACGACGGGGAGGAACGTGCCAGATGTTTCATGCTCCTGTTCAGAGTCACTGGAAATCCTGTACCTTAGCAACATTACCCTTTATTTATTTATGGGATCGAGTTGATGCAGAATTTCAGGATTCAAAAGACGGGAAAGAACCCAGAGTCCGTTTAAGAGAAAAACTTTTGTAGACAAATTTGAGTAAAATTCGAGTAAAATAGGAGAGCCGTTCATCAGCCTTTAGGGTTTCATTTTTAAACGCTTACCTGTCTTTTAGTTTGAATAAACTTGTTTTTTCAAATTAATATTGTACTTCGCTTGAAGAAAAAAAACATTAAACGCTGTGAATTCTCATTTAAACCATCAATTAATACAGCATTTACAACAAATTATTCGTGAACGTGACCCCTATTTTTCATCAGAGGGTCATTTTTATGTGCGAGAATATATCCGCCAACAACTGCAACAATGGGGAACTGTTACCAACTATGAATTTGAAAGACCTGGAAAAATCCACCAAAATTTAATCCTCAATTTACCCTCAGCATCCGATCAAAATCGTCCTATTATTTTAATTGGCGCTCATTATGATGCTGTATTAGGAAGTCCGGGTGCTGATGATAACGCCACGGGAGTTGCTGTATTATTAGAAATAGCAAGAGCGATCGCCCACTCTCCCCTCAAATATCCGGTTCAATGTGTCGCCTTTGATTTAGAAGAATATGGTTTAGTGGGAAGTCGAGAATATGCAGCCTTTCTCAAGCAACAGCAACAACCCATTCGTTTGATGATTTCTTTAGAAATGTTAGGTTATTGTTGTTCGGTTCCCAATTCCCAAATTTATCCGCCGGGATTAAAATATTTTTATCCGAATCAAGGAAATTTTATTGCGTTAATTGGCAATTTAACCACCCTGATTGATTTAATCTTAATCAGTCGGGGAATTCGGAAACAGGGAACCCCTTGTGAATGGCTACCTGTCCCCCAAAACGGAAAAATAGTTCCTGATACCCGACGCAGTGATCATGCGCCGTTTTGGGATTTAGGATATAAAAGTATTATGATCACAGATACCGCTAACTTAAGAAATCCTCATTACCATGAAAACACAGATACCTTAGAAACGTTAGATTTAGATTTTTTGACAGGTGTTTGTCAAGGAATAATCGCAGGTTTGCGTCGAATTTGGTAATACAAAAACTTACCCTATCCTTTTTTTAAAGTCGTAAAATTTTTTTACCTGTTCTCTATTCCCTAAATTTCCAAATCATGCTTAACTCAGAACTTCGATTAATTTCTTTAATTCCCAGTGCGACTGAAATCCTAGCTGCATTAGGATTAACTCATGCAATAGTCGGACGTTCTCACGAATGTGATTATCCAACGGAAATTCAACATTTACCCATTTGTACTGAACCTAAATTTAATCCAGACGGAAGTAGTGCAGAAATTCATAACAGAGTCACTGACATTTTACAATCCGCATTAAGCGTTTATCAAGTGAAATTAGAGGTTTTAGAACAATTAAAACCCACTCATATTATTACCCAAGCGCAATGTGAAGTTTGTGCAGTGAGCTTAGAGGATGTGGAAGCCGCCGTAACCGAATTAACCGGATGTCAACCCCAGATTATTTCATTACAACCGAATTTATTAGAAGATGTGTTTGCGGATATTTGGCGAGTCGCTACAATTTTGAATGTTTCTGCTCAGGAGTTAATCGTACAACTCAAAACTAGAATTAAAACCTGTACAGAAAAAATAGAATCAATTTCTAATCTTAAAACACCTAAAGTTGCTTGTATTGAGTGGACAAACCCTTTAATGGGTGCAGGAAATTGGATTCCTGAATTAGTAAAATTAGCAGGAGGAAACCCTTTATTTGCTGAGGAAGGAAAACACTCTGCTTGGTTAAAGTGGGAGGAACTTTTAACCGCTAATCCTGATGTAATTATTATTATGCCTTGTGGTTATGATTTAAACCGAACTCGGCAAGATGCGTTACAACTCAAAAGTTATCCAGAATGGGAACAATTAGTTGCAGTTCAAACCAATCAGGTTTATATTACCGATGGCAATGCTTATTTTAATCGCTCAGGGCCAAGATTAGTGGATTCTTTAGAAATTTTAGCTGAAATTTTGCATCCGAATTTATTTTCAGGAAATGATCAGGGTCAAGCTTGGGATCGATTAGAATAATAAGCAGTAGATTGTATCGGTGTTGCTTAATTGGGTCAATGTTTAATTTTATTAAATCCAACTAATACAGAGACTTGTAAATGATGTTCCTTGAGTAGGACGGAATTATGAACCGATTGTTTTTTTTTAAGCTTTGGGTAAAGTTTACTCGATTTCTGTATCAAAATATTATTTTAGTATTAACCCTTTTATTTTGTATTGGAATCGGGGTGGCTTTAGCCAATATGTCCCGGTTATCTAATAATTTAATTCAATCTCAAGCGTTACAAAATGCGACCCTTTATGCTCAAGCTTTACAAGAAGCTCGAACCCTTTATAGTTCTGAAGTCGTGCGTCGAGCTATTTCAACGGAACAAATTATTGCGAGTCATGATTATTTAAACCAAGAAGCCGCCATTCCCCTACCCGCGACATTTTTAATTGAATTAGGAGAACGAATTAGAAAAACGAACCCAGGAATGTCGGTGCGACTGTATAGTGAATATCCCTTTCCTTGGCGAAAAGAAACCGGAGGTGCTAGAGATGAATTTGAATTAAAAGCTTTACAAGTCTTACAAGAAAATCCGAATCAACTTTATTATGAAACCGTCAATAATCAAGGTAAAGTTTCCTTTCGCTATGCTCAAGCTGATATTTTAAAACCCAGTTGTGTTGAATGTCATAATACTCATCCCAATACCCCTAAAACCGATTGGAAAGTGGGAGATATGCGGGGGATTTTAGAAATTACTCAACCCTTAGACGCGATTACACAACAAGTTCATCAAGGATTACAAGAAACCTTTTTCATGTTAGTGGGATTATCGGTTTTAGGGATTTCTGGGTTAACCTTAGTCATTGGTCAGTTACGTCATAATTCCCAAGAATTAGAACAGCGTGTGATTCGGCGCACGGCTCAATTACAAGAAGCTAATTTAAAATTAGTGACCGCTCAGGAGAAATCCGAACGATTATTATTAAGTATTTTACCACAACCGATCGCAGAACAATTAAAAGAAGGAAAAAGTAGTATTGCTGAAGGGTTTGCGTCGGTGACAATTTTATTTGCTGATATTGTTGGTTTTACAATTTTATCTCAAAAAATTCCCCCGCAAGAATTAGTTAAACTGTTAAATGAAATTTTTTCTGATTTTGACCGCTTAAGCGATCGCTATGGCTTAGAAAAAATTAAAACGATTGGGGATGCGTATATGGCCGTTGGGGGTTTACCTAACCCTTGTGAAAATCATGCTCAATTAGTCGCAGAAATGGCATTAGATATGCAGCAAGACGTGGCTAAATTTAATAAAAAACACCGAGTTAAACTCAGTATTAGAATAGGCATTAATACTGGCCCAGTGGTAGCGGGTGTAATTGGAACGAAAAAATTTATTTATGATTTATGGGGAGATGCGGTGAATACGGCTAGTCGGATGGAATCTCATGGAATTTCAGGAGCCATTCAAGTTAGTCAAGAAACGTATCAACTCTTGCAAAATCAATATATTTTTAAAGAACGAGGTGTAATTAAAATTAAAGGAAAAGGGGAAATGAAAACTTATTTATTAATTGGGAGAAAGATTGCAACTGTTGAACCTGTATCTTCTCGTCGCTAGTCTAGTGGGGTACTAGGGAACCGGGAACAGGGAATAGTAAGCGGTGAATTGTACGGTTTTACGGAATCCTTTCCCTTGCTGTTGTTATACTGGACAATAACCATTGCACAGGGGGATGTAGCAACCGATGGAAGCGATGTTAGCTAATGCTCTTCAAGTTTTTGAGCGACATAGTGGTTGGATTGTTTGGAATTTATTCTTAGCCTTTATTCCATTAGTATTAAGTTTTTGGCTCTTTAGAAGAAGACAGATTCAGCGCTCGCCTTTCTGGTGGCTGATTTTAATTATCTTTATTGCGTTCTTGCCTAATGCACCTTACTTGCTCACGGATATTATTCATTTAATTCGAGCAACCCGGGCTGGTTATTCCGTTTGGATTATTACTTTAATTTTTATCCCCCTGCATTTATTCGCCATTCTAAGTGGGTTAGAAGCTTATGTGATTTCCGTGATTAATCAGGGACATTATCTGATTAAGGAAGGAGCCAAGAAATATGTGATTCCGGCTGAATTTTTAGTTCATGCCTTATCTGCGATTGGGGTTTATTTAGGGCGGTTTCGTCGTTATAACAGTTGGGATTTAGTCACCCAGCCCGATGTAGTTTTTGCGAATACATTAGACGATTTAACCAGTAAAAAACCTCTGGTAGTAATTTTTATTACGTTTATTGTAATCTCGGTTGCTTATCTCTTAATGAAACAAATTACCTTTGGATTAATGCTACAATTCCGTCGCATTGTCTTGGGGTTAGACGAATTAGACCCTATTTCTTTCAACCCAAAGAAAGATTAACTCCCCGTTGAAAAAGTTTTTAACCTTTGAGACTGACAGTTTTTGTGAGGGTTCTGCTTAATGAATCAATAGAATTGATTAAAGTTGTCAGCCTTTGTTGCAGAGATAAGCTAAAATCTGAGTAATTTAACGGTGCGTTTTGTTCAAAGTATTGCAATTCGCTGGCAATTAAACCCGTGAGTTTAGTCGTTTCCTGCTCAAGGCGATTCACTTTGAGCTTAATAATATTGACTTTAATCGTTTCACCTTCAATTTTTAGAGCCTGGTTCGTCGCTTCTGTACCAATTTTTTTATTCTCCTGATTAACCCAAAACGCAGTACCCGCCAAAGCGACCCCACCAACCGCCCAACCCATCAGCCCTGTAGATGCTAACCAATTGCTAGCGGCGATTTCGTTGTGACCTGTTGTCAGTGCATTGCTGCCTAAGCGAGCTAAAACCGCATTTGTTGCTGCTGTACCAGATAGGGATGCAATTACAGTACCCGTTGAGGTGATTCCGAGGGTCGGGGTAATTGACAAAGCTACTGCGGGTTTAAAATAAGCTAATTCTGCTTTGGTCATCACTTCTTTTTGACTAGCAGTTGATTCTGTTATTACATTTTTATTGAAATCTAAACAGATGAGTTCCCAATCTTGGGCAATCACTTCGTTCCGTTGAAACTTCAGTTCTGCAATGGCGTTGCTCAATTCTTGTGGTGTATTGGCAAGGGTATTAATATAGTTCTCGCATTGTTGAATTGTTTCCAATCCCTTCTTGACTCTCGTTTGATAAAGATTTCCGGCTGCATTTTTTAGGGATTTACAAGCTTTTTCATGCTTTTCTAGAGCCTGGTTCAGCCGTTCTTGTGCTTCTTTTTTATAGGTGTTGTTAAACATTTTATATAAATCCCTAATTACGAAGAGTTTATTTTATTTTCAGTTATTGGTTCCATAATAGTTAAACAACGGTTGAGAGTGTTAGGGTAGAAATACTGAACTTTTTTAGGTTCAATTCCTGGCTTCCGGTTCTGAATTAAATTACAGCTAAAATCTTAACCGTAAAAATACTGAAAGGAGACAATTACAGTCACCAGTCACCAGTCACCAGTCACCAGTCACCAGTCACCAGTCACCAGTCACCAGTCACCAGTCAGTAGAGACGCGCCCAGGCGAAGCCATACCGATGGTTATTGGCGCGTCTGTACCCAGTCACCAGTCACCAGTCACCAGTTAAAAAAAGCGGAGGGAGTAGGGGAGACAAGGAGACTATTTTATCCTTCCTCCTTCCTCCTCTCCTTCCTCCTCTCCTGCCTCCTGCCTCCTGCCTCCTGCCTCCTGCCTCCTGCCTTCAATTCTTAATTCCTCCCTCACCATCCCCAAGTGCCGGGGCCTCCTTTGAACGGCCCGACAATATCAGAGGTGATCCAACCTGCATAAAAATCACCGGGTTGGGGTTGAACGCGCTCCCCATCGACAAAACAAGCATCCATGCGACCTGGATAAAACGCAACATAGTCTTTCATCGGAACAAATTCCGGGGTGGGGTTAGGATAATACCAAGCCGCGTTAATGGCTTCTTTCTCCCCAACTCGAATCGTATAATAGCTCGCCTGTCCCTTCCATTCACACCAAGAAGATTTAGGGGTGGCGATTAAATATTCCATGCGAATATCCGAGGGCGGAATGTAATAGCTAGGGGGATGACTGGTTTCTAAGACTCGTTTCGCCTGATGGGTATCAACAATGGTAATTTCGTTAAAGATCACTTGAATCTGTTTCGAGCAATCTTCCAAACGGGGCGGACGAGGATAGTCCCAAACGGATTCTTGACCAGGTTGAGGGGGAATGCGACGATCAAACACGGCAATTAAAAACCTTTATTCAAAGCAATATCCCTTTTTATTATGATGGGGGGATAGCCAAACCGTATTTTTAGACATCAATAGCGATTGATCCAAAATATTGCTGATTCTTCTATCACTAACATCTTAAACCAATGAGTATTCGGGGTATTGACGTTTCAGACTACCAGCCTAACGTGGATTGGCAAGCGGTTGCCCGTTCTGGTATTTCCTTTGCGATTATTAAATCAACAGAAGGAGAAAGCTTTGTTTGTGAAGTATTTAAGTCCTATTGGGAACAAACCAAAGCACATGGCTTAATTCGGGGCGCCTATCATTTCTTCCGGCCCAACAGTGATCCCCTTAAACAAGCTTATCATTTCCTCAAAGTGGTCAAGCTCGAAGATGGGGATTTACCTCCTGTGTTGGATATTGAAACAATGGGACAACTCAGTGCCGAGGAGGTTTGCGATCGCGCAGCGGAATGGATAGAAATTATTGAACGAGAAACCGGATATCGCCCGATTATCTACACTTACCCCGGATTTTGGCAAAAACTCAACACCACTCGTTTCTCCGATTATCCCCTGTGGATTGCCCACTACACCACGGCTGAAAAACCGATGATTCCGGGGGGTTGGAAAACTTGGGTCTTCTGGCAATTTACGGATCGGGGTGAAGTGCCAGGGATTAATGGGGGCGTTGATGTTAACTTGTTTGAAAGTATCCGTAAAGGTGATAATGGGTCAAAGGTTGAGAAGGTTCAGAACCTGCTGAAAAGCCGAGGGTATGACCCTGGAATTGTAGATGGAGCCTTTGGAAATGGCACAGAATCAGCTTTAATGAAATTTCAGCAAGCCAAAGGACTTGACGCCGATGGAATTGCGGGGTTAAAAACTTGGACAGCGCTGATGGGAAGATCAGAGTCTTTTGTGATTCCCGGCGATAGTCCCGAACCGACTCCGACCCCAACGCCGACGCCGACTCCAGCCCCAACGCCAGAACCTGCCCCTGTTATTGAATTGATTGATATCTGTAAAGCTTACAGAGGGAATCCCAGTCAGGATCAAGTGTTAGTCTGGTTCCAACAACAAATCACCTCAGCGGTGTTATTGGAGTTTTCTAAACGGTGGCGGAACGAAACCAAAACCCCAACTCGTCCTGTACAATTGATTGACATTTGCAAATATTATCGAGGTTTACCCAAGCAAGATGAAGCTCTGAACTGGTTACAGAAGCAAATTCAAGCCACAACCTTAAGTGAATTAGCTCAAAAATGGAATCAGCAAACCCTGCCACCACCCAGTATTAAGTTAGAGGATGTCTGTAAATATTACAAAGCGTTACCTAATCAAAAGGCAGCTTTAGAGTGGCTACAAAGTCAGATTCCGCCTGCAACCTTAGATGAATTTAGCAAACGTTGGCGTCAACCAACACCGAAAAAATAGGAATTAAGAATTAAGAATTAAGAATTAAGAATTAAGAATTAAGAATTAAGAATAGGCAATAGGCACTCTTGCAATAGGCAATAGAAATTCTTCCTCTTGTCCCCTTGTCCCCTTGTCCCCTTGTCCCCTTGTCTCCTTGTCCTCTTGTCCCCTGCGCCCCTTTAAACAAAAGGTATAGTGTAATGAAGATGGAAAACTTCCCCATGCTGATGGGTAGTCCCCAAAAATAACACTTATGGAAACATCATCTTTTGAGATCACCCTGGTGATAGTGATTACTGTTCTGTCAGGGATCACAGCCCAAGTTTTAGCAGATTACCTGAAGGTTCCTGCTATTGTGTTTTTGTTATTCTTGGGGATTCTATTGGGAAATGATGGGTTAGGTTTAGTACAACCGAATTTACTCGGTAGCGGTTTGGAAGTGATTGTTTCCCTATCGGTTGCCTTGATTTTGTTTGAAGGGGGATTAAGTTTAGATTTACGGGCATTAGGTCAAGTTTCGGGAAGTATTCGGAACTTAGTCACGATTGGCACGTTAATTACCTTGATGGGGGCGGGAATGGCTGCCCATTGGTTAGGAGAATTTCCTTGGCCAATTGCCTTTTTGTACGCTTCATTAGTGGTGGTGACAGGCCCCACGGTGATCGGGCCATTACTCAAACAAGTTTCTGTTGATCGACAAGTCTCCGCCTTATTAGAAGGGGAAGGGGTTCTCATTGATCCGGTTGGGGCGATTTTAGCAGTCTTAGTCCTCAACGTGGTACTCAGTGGCAATCCTGATCCCTTAGAACTGATGGGAGAATTAATCATCCGTCTAGGGGTTGGGGCGGTGGTTGGTGTAATTGGGGGCGCAATTTTAGGTTGGCTACTCAAAACCGCCCGGTTCATGTCAGAAGAACTCAAGAATTTAGTGGTTTTAGCCGCCCTCTGGGGATTATTTGAATTAGCGGAACTGATCATTAGCGAGTCGGGGTTAATGACAACGGTTGTGGCGGGAATTATGGTGCGTTACGTTGGCATTCCCGATATGCGGCAGTTGTTGCGGTTTAAAGGGCAGTTGACAATGCTGGCGGTTTCAGTCTTGTTTATTTTATTAGCTGCCGATTTATCCCTAGATAGTATTGTTGCTTTGGGTTGGGGTAGTGTGTTCACCGTCTTAGCATTAATGTGGATCGTGCGTCCGATTAATATTTGGATGTGTACCCTCAACAGTAACCTCAACTGGCGTCAAAAGTTATTTGCCACTTGGGTTTCACCCAGAGGTATTGTTTCCGCGTCTGTTGCCTCATTATTTGCCATTTTATTAACGCAACGGGGGCTCAACGGGGGAGACTCCATTAAAGCTTTAGTGTTTTTAACCATTATCATGACGGTGGTGATTCAAGGGTTAACGGCCAGATGGATGGCGACAACTTTGGGAATTACCTCTAGTGCTGCCACAGGTGCTGTCATTGTGGGTTCAAGTCCCCTCAGCCGTTTGATTGGGCGTTTATTCCAAGAACGAGGGGAATTAGTGGTTATTATTGATACAGATTTAGAAGCTTGTCAAAAAGCGCAACAAGAAGGATTACGCGTTTATCAAAGTAGTGCCTTAGACCCGGATGTTTTAGAAGAAGCGGGGCTAGAGTCTGTTGGCACGTTTCTGGCGATGACGAGTAATGGGGAAGTGAACGTTGTGTTAGCAGAACGAGCGCTACAGGAATTTCAACCGCCTCGTGTCTTAGCATTGTTTCCCCGTGATCCCCAATCGAAAACACCAAACCGAGAAAAAGTTCAACAAGCGTTTATCCCCGATTTACCTTTTAAACAGTGGAACAGCTATCTAAATGATCGGCAAGTGAAGTTGGGAAAAACAACCTTACGTGTGGTGGGTTTTGAATTTCAATTATCCCATTTAAAAGCCTTAATTCGAGCAGGAGAATTAGTTCCTCTATTATTAGAACGTCAAGGAAATCTTCAAGTTCTCCCTGCTTCTGAAACGTGGCAAGTTGGGGATCAAATTATTTATTTACTTCATGATCCGAAACCTGAATTACTCAAGCGTCTTTCCGGTTCTCAACAGTCTACCTTAACGTTAGAAAAGCATCCCGTGGTCGAAGAAGTTCCTATTCAACCTATCAATAATCAGTTATCAGTAATCAGTAATCAGTAATCAGTAATCAGTAATCAGTAATCAGTAATTAGTCAAGAGTTGAGAGTTCACGGGTTTCAAGGTTCAACCCAGAAACCCGTTGTTGAAGGCAAAGCCCTTGTTAATCGTCACCGCAGGTTCCGCCTGCAATAATATATTGCTAGGTATAGCAAACGCAACGAGAAAAAACTAAAAACTCATAACTAATAACTCCGCACTGATTACTGATTACTGATTACTGATTACTGATTACTGATTTTACTTCTAGGGGAAATATGGCTTCAAAACGAGATCCTTCTCCCATGGAAGAAAATACTTTGATTTCTCCTTGTAATTGTTTAACCTGTTGAGCCACAATGGTTAGTCCTAAGCCTGTGCTTCCATCTCGATATTTGGATGTATTAGAAGAAGCCCGTGTAAAGGGTTCAAAAATTAAGCTTTGTTCATCATCAGGAATTCCAATTCCCGTATCGGTTACTGATAATAACCATGTTTCATCGGACAG
>JBMDYE010000245.1:0-5624 GCA_048595135.1 Planktothrix sp.
ATCGGCAAAGTTCACAGTTGCCTGTAAACCTAGGATAAGGGTTAAATCCTTATTGCCAAGATTTAACAAAATTGCTAAATTTATAAAATTTATTAATTTGGGAAAAAGTCCCTATCTCTCTTGTAGCATTTGTGAACCGAAACTGGCCCTGTAGAAATTACGGGGATTTTAAGGCTTCAGTGTTACTCCTCGACTCTTCCGTAACTCGCACGTTGTTCTGGGGTTTATCCTTCTATTGAATAGCCCTTTACTCAAACCGGAGTCATCCCTCATCACTGATTCCTGGTGTTTCGGATCACTGTCTCTCTATCTATGTGCCGCATAGACAGGGAAACTGTCCTATTTATTAGGATGCCCATTTTTTGTTGAAAAGCGATCGCATAGATAGTAATTGCTCATCACCTATTAATCACAGGTGATCTGTTTTAATATCAATCAGATTGTGATGGGCGTAGCTTATCCTACAGTTTTAATAAAATAGCCCCCCATTTTCAGGGGAGCTAACAGGCAGACAACCATGAGTTAAAATTTGTTCAAATCAATTCCGGCTTCTTTCGCCATTGCTTGTAAACCTTTCAGTTCAATGGTTTTGAGGGCTTTGGTCGAGAGTTTTAATCTAACCCAGCGTTTGCCTTGGGGCCACCATAGCCGTTTCCATTGCAAATTGGCTTGTTGCAGCTTGTGGGTACGACGGTGAGAGTGGGATACGGCCATGCCGTTATTGGCTCTTTTTCCGGTTAATTGACAAATCCGAGACATTGTTAGGCTCCAGTTTACTGTTGTGTTAAAAGTCCGATCCTTTATTATACAGAGTTGTAGTCTGGACTGTTTGATTTTACCTTAGAAAATTTAATGACCTAACCCCCCAGCCCCCATAAGGTGCAAGGGAAGGGGGAGGTTATCGTATGTTTATTGTAGACAGATTCCTATGACCTCTCCCCCTAACCCCCTCTCCTGCAAGGAGAGGGGGGAAGAATTTCTACTATTAAACATCAAAACTTATTAATTACTCCCCCTTCCGAATCAAAACATTTTTCCTTTTCCCTCTCGAATAAAAACAGTCTTCCTTTTCCCTCTCGAATAAAAATATTCTTCCTTTTCCCTCTCGAATAAAAATATTCTTCCTTTTCCCTCTCCTTGTAGGAGAGGGCAGGGAGAGGTGGAGAGGGCAGGGAGAGGTCGGGAAGGGGGTTGGGGGGTTAGGTCACAGAAGAATCTGCCTCGAAAATGAAACAACTCTAGGGTTAGGGGGAGAGGTCATCCTATTTTTCTGTTAACCGAGTTAACACTTGATTTGAGCGTTCTACGAAGTCTTTCATGCCATCGGCATCAAAGCCTTTTTGAGCCATTAAGGCTAAATCATAGATGTGATGACAGAGCATTTTTGCTAATTCTGCTGAGGGAGAAGTGCCGCCTTCTTGAATAATTGCCCCTTGATTCAAATTCACTAAATTTTGAATTAAAGGATGGGTGGTATTAATCAAGAGAATATGTTCTTCAGGAAACTCGCTTTTTTGTTGTTGTATTAAAGCGGTCATATCCTGTAAACGTCGCATAAATTCCGGTAACAATACCATCGCCGGAGGGGTATTATCGGATTTCAAAGCTTCGGTGCGAATGGTGAGTTTCGGTTTATTGAGCGCTTGGGTGAATAACTCTTTAATTTCTTCGCTACGGGTTTTGTTGGTTTTCGGATCAACAATTTCGCTTTGATTGTCTTTATCAATTAAATTGTCATCCAGTTCCGCGTCTACCCGTGAGAACTTGACGTCGGTGTGTTCCCGTTCTAAGAAACTAATAAAGTGACTATCAATAAACGAATCAAAGAACATCACTTCTAAGCCTTGGCTGGTGTGCAACTGCACATAAGTGGCTTGAGTCGATTCATCGGTACAATAGAAAACCCGATTTTCGTGGCGTTGTTTGTTCCGTTCTAAATAGTCGCTTAAGGTGGTATAATAGCGTCCCTTTTCATCCGTATTATCAGGCGTTTGAGGAGTGACATTTTGCCACACATCCCCTTCCTCGGTTTGCACTTCCACATCAACGGCTTGTTCTGAAGCGTTGGACGTTTCAGCCTTGTAGGTTGTCCGATAAATCAGAATATCCTCAACTTGCTTTTTAAACTTGTCATCGTTGAGGGAACCAAACTTAACAAAAGTCCCGATATCTTGCCAACAACGGATATATTCTTTGCGATTATCCCGATATAATTCTTTGAGACGGTCAGCGACTTTCTTGGCAATATAATCAGCAATTTTGCGGACGGTGCGGTTGGTTTGTAGGGCGCTGCGGGAAATATTCAGGGGAATATCGGTACTGTCAATTACGCCCCGTAAAGGCATTAAGAACTTCGGAATAATATCTTCGCAGTGGTCGCTGACAAAGACTTGATTACAGAACAATTTAAGATTGCCTTGGGTAACATCCACATCCGGTTTGAGTTTGGGGAAGTAGAGAATCCCATTCACAATAAAAGGATAGTCGGTATTGAGATGTACCCAGAGGAGAGGTTCCTCTTGGAAGGGGTAGAGATAGCGATACAGTTCTAAATAATCTTCTTGGGTTAAGTTATTGGGAGATTCCCGCCAAGGTGCTTTTTGACGGTTCAGGGTTTCTTCGTCCATCTTAATCGGGACGGGCATAAAATCACAATAGGTTTTAATCAGTTGGCGGATGCGGGTGGGTTCGAGATATTCGGTTTCCTCATCCATCAAGGTTAGGGTGATGGTGGTTCCCCGTTGGGTGCGGGCGGAATCTTCTAATTTAAAAATAGGAGAACCATCACAAGTCCAGTGGATGGCTTGGGCGCCGTCTTGGTAGGAGAGGGTGTCAATTTCCACTTGACGGGCGACCATAAAGGAGGAGTAGAACCCTAAGCCGAAGTGACCAATAATGGATTCCTCGGAGTTGGCTTTATATTTTTGGATGAATTCTTCGGCGCTGGAAAAGGCGACTTGGTTAATATATTTTTTCACCTCGTCGGCGGTCATGCCAATCCCGTTGTCGGTGATGGAGAGGGTTTTATTGTCTTTATCAATGGCAATGCTAATTTCGGGTTCGCCCACTTCGCCGGAATATTCGCCAGAACGAGACACCATCTTTAGTTTAGCAATGGCGTCAACGGCGTTGGAAACAAGTTCCCGGAGGAAAACTTCGTGATCAGTATAGAGGGATTTTTTGATAATGGGGAAGATATTCTCGGTATGGATGGTAATCGTTCCCTGTTCAAGTACGGTCATAGGTGAAGTTAGAGTATCGATAAAATGGTTATGTTATGATTGTGTGCGACAGTTCGTACCGTCATGATCGGTAATTACCCTACCCAGTAGATTCGGGTTTCCCTACGTGGGCTAAGTTTCCCTTGGGAATTGAAGATTAATATTGGTTTTTCCCTGAACAGGATAAGTGATGAGCCGGAGTCAAACTCAAAATGCCAAAAATCTCTGTAATTATCCCCGTTTATAATGGAGAAAAAACCATTCAGAAAACCATTGAATCTGTATTAGAACAAACGTTTAAAGATTTTGAAATTTTAGTGGTTAATGATGGTTCAACGGATGCAACGTTAGCAATCATTTCTCAATTTATTGATCCGAGAATTCAGGTTTTCTCTTATTCTAATTCTGGCGCTCCTAAAAGTAGAAATCGAGGATTTGAACAGTCATCGGGGGAATATATTGCTTTTTTAGATGCCGATGATCTTTGGGTCAATGATAAATTAGAATTACAGTTACAAGCTTTAGAAAATAATCCTGACGCTGCTGTTGCCTATAGTTGGACAGATTATTTGGATGAGTCAGGAAAATTATTTCAAACGGGAACTCATCAGACTTTTAATGGGGATGTTTATCCGCAGTTATTAATTACTAATTTTTTAGAAAATGGTTCTAATCCTCTGATTCGGAGAGACGCATTGGCTAATATTGGGGGATTTGATGAAACGCTGTTGGGAGGGCAAGATTTAGATTTATATATTCGTTTAGCTGCCCGTTATCAGTTTGTTGCGGTTCCTAAAGTTCAAGTTTTGTATCGACTTTCGGGGAATTCTATGTCTGCTCAGGTGGTTCGACAAGAACAACAATGTTTAGCTGTGATTGAAAAAGCGTTTTCGCAAGCTCCTGCGTCATTACAGCATTTAAAAAAACAAAGTTTAGCTAAACTTTATAAATATTTACTATGTCGCGCTGTACAAGGGTATCCATCCCAAGAAAAAGGACGGACAGCCCTTCAATTTTTATTCAATTATATTCAATATGATTCTTCTGCGTTACAGCAAAAGCAATTTTTGAGCATTATTTTTTTTAAAAGCTTAATTATTGCTCTCTTTCCGCCATCGGTGGCGGAAAGAATATTATCCCGATTAAAAAAGTCGAGTTCCTCCTAACAGTTATCCTTTGTTAATCATTGTTTGTTTTAAAAAATAAAAAGGGCTGAGGGCAGTCGATTGAAAAAATTGAAGTTCACAAGCAGCCACTGTATCTGTTTTTATCTCTTCTTTATATCGAATTTGATGAGAAATAGAACGTTTAAGCCCTCCCAAGAGGGTTTTAAAAAAGACAATCGGCTGTTGCCAAAGGGGTGTAATTAACATCCTCAATTGACAAGATTTTAAACCGTAGGAATGGGCTAGAGATAATAAATAATTTGGGTCAAAACGGCGAGCGGGAATATCATGATCTAAGTGCATTTTGGGGTTATACCAAATTTCCCAACCAGCCTTATATAAGTTTAGGGAAATTTCATAATCATCTCCGCCCCCTCCGGTATTCTTCAAAAGAGGCGGAACATGATCTAACCAGGCTTGTCTTCGCACCACTAAACCTGCACCTGCGGGAAGTTGTAACTTTTCTGGAGAAAATAAAAACGGTTGCTCTCCACCTTCTCGAATGGCTAAAAACCCTTGAATTCGTTTAAAATTTGGAGGGGGAGCAACTTCATAAAGAGGGTGATTTTGCCCCCCATAAGCGCCTGCTTTTGAATAGTCTTTACCAAATAAATAGCTTTGTAAAACCCAATCTGGATAAGGTAAGTTATCATCATCTAAAAATCCAACAAACTCCCCAAGAGCAGTTTCTACCCCTCGTTGTCTGGCAAAAGCAATTCCTTGTCGGGGTTCAAAAACATATCGTAAAGGAGTTTGCAAGTTCCACTGTTGTTGCCAATTAGAAATGACTTTGGCGGTGTTATCTTTGCTATTGTTATCAACAACAATAATTTCCCAAGTGATTTGTTCCGTTCCTTGTTGGAATCTTAATTTTTCTAAAACGGCTGAAATTCGGTTTTCAGCATTATAGGCTGGAATAACAATCGAAAAATCCACTGATCTGCCACCCTCTCCTGATCAACTCATTTTTAGTTTATCTAAGATCTGAATGAATTGTAGAAAATACTTTTTTAGGGGATTAATCCTAAAAAATATTGATTAGACTTGCTATATCTGCTTTAGTGTATCATCATTCTGGATTATTTTGCAAATTCATTAACAAAAATGAAGGTTTCATTAGAGCTTTTTTATACAGGTTTTGGGTACGGGTTGCGATCTCTTCCCAGTCTAGGCGATCGCATTCTATTTTCACCTGCTCACTTAACCTGTGTAAATTGATCTCCGTGCTTTGCTGCAA
>JBMDYE010000246.1:0-3265 GCA_048595135.1 Planktothrix sp.
TGTCGCCAATGCTTCCATTTTTTCCAAGTAGAGTTAAAAGCCAGTTTAGCTTGTTGCCACTTGGAGGGACGGTGAGATATTGCCAAACGCTGCTGTTGAATTTCGTGGCTGAGAGAACGTAAAGAATTTTGTAAATCGTGAATTTGGTTTTGCTGAGACTCAGCTAATTTTAACAGCGTTTGCAGATCTTTTGTGTAAGTAGAAATTAAGCGTTTTGTAGGACTATCAGGAAATTCTTCTAAACTGCGTTGAACACGCTCAAAGCCTCGTTCTATTGACGGACTCGACTCAAGTTTTTGAGAATAAAAATCAGGGGAAAAATGAGAAGAGTTTTCAGCTTTAGATTGTTCATCTGCTTTCGGAAATGAAATGGGAGAGGCAGATCTATTTCTCCCTTCAACTAATTCTTGACTTAATCTAGACATTTGCTCAGGAGTTCTCGATTTGAAGTTGACAGAAGGTGTTGAGAGTGGTGGGTCAGCTAAACCTGCAAATCCTTTTGCTAAATCTTCTACCTGGTCTTTCGCTGGGCTATAGCTATTTTTAGATGGGATTGTAGAAGCTTCAAAAAGCTCATTAATCATCACTTTTCCATCAGCATCCGATTGTAAAATTACACGCCCTTCTAATTCAACTCGTAGGAAAGAAGCTCCCTCCACTATACCTCCACAAGGAGTATTCTTAAGTTGATCTAGCTGCTGTAGCAAGTTAGGATGAAGTAACTGTCCTTCTAACCCAGTTATTTCATTCTTGAACTGGTGGTCTTGATTTCCATAAATTAGTTTTTCTTGCTTAAAAATCGAAAGACCCACAGCACGTTTTTCTTTAAGTTGATTTTCAGTTGTTTCAATTAATTGTTCCAACAAACGTAGAAAAGAACTCTGCAACGCTGTAGCTTCCCCTGGGGAAATCGTACCGATAATTCCTGTCATTTTTAAGCCTCCTTATCTTGCTTTTATAAAGATTTGAGGATTGAGTGCCATTTGAAACAGCCGATCTACCAAAATTTGGTCTTTAGTGTAGAACAAAGCTAATTCTCCATCTAAGTACCAAGCGATAAATTCACTCTCCAGATTTCGAGGCCGTTCTTCTTCATAAGGCACACCAAATGCCACTCCAAACAACACACCAAATTGATCGACAACTTCAATAACATTAGGTAGATAATTACGGTTGAAAGGAGGTAGCTGACTCGCTCGTTCAAGTTCTGTAGACCAAAGGGAATGTTGGGGTAAAAAACTCATGCAGATCTCCTAAAATATCTCGGCTAAGTTAACGGTAGAAGGGGGCAATGAATTCTCTTGAGGTAATGGAAAAAGTTGTTCAGCTAAAGCTCTTCTTTCCTCAAATTGCCTTCGACGTTCATCCTCTGTCATCGATGATTTGTGGGCAATTAACCGAGAACGAATTAAATCCCATTTCGACTCAGACCATTTCATTTCTTCCTGATCAGATGCCGGAATTTTAATGTTTTGGTAGAGGGGAATATAAGCCTCCTGACCCCGTTGATAGGCAGGGTTAATAATCACAGCCCGTCCTGTAGACATCTTGGCAAACTGTGCAGGTTCAAGAAGATACCGTTTTTGATGATGATCATTGAAACTACGAGAACTGCCTGTCTTCCCCGTACTGCGACTTTTAGAGGTAAATTTAATCTCGGTTTCTCCGAGGAAGTCAGCGAATAACTTGGCAGATTCAGGATCTTGAGGATTAAGAATAAACTTAGTTGCTGTTCCTCCTAAGATAGCACGGGATAATTCTTTCCCGTAAGCTTTCTCTAATTGAGCAATATTTTGATATCCTAAAATGCCTACAAATCCGTCTTCACGATTTTCATTCAACCAATTGACTAAAGCAGGTAAATAGAGTGTGGGTAATTCATCAAGAGCTACAACTAAGGGATCTGTTCTCGGAATTGTTCGTGAAACATTACGAGTAATAACCATGTGTAAAATAGCCGCCAATAAAGGGCTAACAATATCTCGGTTATTGCGGTCAAGTCCAAATATAATCAGTTGTTTCCCGTCTAAATCTAACGGGAGAGTGGTACGACCACAAAACGCGCCAACGAAATCTCTTTTCAGAAAACGTTGAAACATTCGTTGAGCCGTTCCCACAATTCCTGCAACCGTTTTTTCAGAATCTTTAACGCTCATCAGTTGAGATAACGGTCGAGTTGTCCAAACTTTTAATTGATGTTGAGAAGCTGCTTGTAATCGTGTGGGGAGATCAGATAAACTTAAAATGGCTTGAGCCATCATTAAATCACAGTATTGATCCGTTCCAGTTAAAGATTCAATCGCTTTTGTGACTAATAAAATTCCTTCAACCAAACTATCCCCAGCTTCTTCAAAAAACTTATCACTGCTACCTGTACCGCCACTTCTATCAAAGTTTTTACTAATAACTTGTGCCAATTGACCGGCTGAAATTGCATCTTCTTCATCTCGAATTAAATCTAATGGATTGCACACTTCAGACTCAGGAAAACCGGGCGCAAAAACCCATACTGTATAGCCACGTTTGATTGCATAAGCAACGGCTCGTTTGGTTTGGGCAGGATACTTAAAATCGTATAAGCAAAGGGGAAAACCTTGATCAAGTGCTGAACGAATCAAAGGGTCAATAACAGAAAATGTTTTACCACTTCCGGCTGCACCAATCGCTGCAATACCCCGTTGCACATCGGGTATCCATAATGTCGGTGACGCATTTACTAAACCAGAAACCTTCTGTAAAAAAGATTCTGTTTTAACGGGCATTCCGGCTTTCTGCCATTCTTGTTGTAATTGCTGATGTTGAGAACGAGGAGTTCCAATATAAAGAGCCACACTGTTTCGAGTGGGTTTGAGAATTTGTTTTCTCGCTTGACGGGTAGCGATCGCTTTTTCTTTCCCACTTCCCCAATAAGATGTTGCTAGCTTTCCTTTCTTTGAAGCTTGGCTCGAAATTTGCAGCACAGCAACACCCACTAAACACGCTAAAAGTGTTAATCCTGATTGCGTTTTGAAATAAGACAATAGTTGTGTTCCAGTATTTTGAATCGTAGGAACTTGAGCATCGATAGGTTGGGAAACTATTAAGGTATTTTGGGATAAGTTAGACATTTTTAACTCCTACTTTCAGTAATAAAGTGATTAAAAAGAGTAAATTTTTCGGAAGAATAGCAATACAGACTTTGAGAAACTAAAGATTGATAGTTATCTCCTTTTTGCAACGCAGAAGAGAAGTTATGATGACTTTGATTTTGAGAAACAGGTTGGGA
>JBMDYE010000247.1:0-8616 GCA_048595135.1 Planktothrix sp.
TTTAATGAATTATGGGAAAACAATTTTGAAGCGGGAAGACGTGATGGAAGGGATACCCGAAATGATTCATGAGGTACAAGTTGAGGCAACCTTCCCGGATGGAACAAAATTAGTGACGGTTCATAATCCGATTGTTTGATTAATATTCCATCCTTAAATCGGTGCTATAGATGATCCCTCGATCCCACGTAGAGACGCGCCCAGGCGAAGCCATACCGAAGGTGATTGGCGCGTCTCTACACAAAATTTAACTTTGGGCGACGGCTTCTTTTTCCTTCGCTAAGAATTTCTCTAATTCTGTTAAGGCGTCAGCATCCATTTTAGTTTGCATAGGGCAGAATTTAGGGCCACACATTGAACAGAATTCAGCCGTTTTGTAGATATCCGCCGGAAGGGTTTCGTCGTGATATTCTTTCGCCCGGTCTGGGTCGAGGGATAACTCAAATTGACGATTCCAATCAAAGTTATAACGCGCTTTTGATAACTCATCATCGCGGTCACGGGCGCCAATGCGATGACGGGCAATATCGGCAGCATGGGCGGCAATTTTATAAGCAATTAACCCATTCCGCACGTCTTCCGCATTGGGTAAACCGAGGTGTTCTTTTGGCGTCACATAACACAACATTGCGGTTCCGTGCCAACCTGCGATCGCCGCGCCAATCGCCGAGGTAATATGATCATAACCAGGGGCAATATCGGTTACTAACGGCCCCAAAACATAGAAAGGTGCTTCTGAACACTCTTCCATTTGTTTTTTAACATTAAATTCAATTTGATCCATCGGAACGTGACCAGGGCCTTCCACCATGACTTGAACATCATGTTCCCAGGCGCGGCGCGTTAATTGTCCGAGGGTTTTCAGTTCAGACAGTTGGGCTTCGTCGGAGGCGTCATGGGTACAGCCCGGACGTAATGAATCCCCTAAACTAAAGGAAACGTCGTATTTTTTGAAGATTTCAATAATATCGTCGAAGTGAGTATAAAGGGGATTTTGTTTGTGATGATGGAGCATCCAACGGGCAATAATTCCGCCCCCACGAGAGACAATTCCGGTAATTCGGCTTCTGACTAACGGCAGATATTCAATTAATAAACCCGCATGAATCGTCATATAATCCACCCCTTGTTGGGCGTGTTTTTCAATAATATGAAGAAAATCATCGGGCGTTAAATTTTCAATGCGTCCGTGAACACTTTCTAACGCTTGATAAATGGGAACTGTACCAATGGGAACCGGAGAAGCATTAATAATTGCAGTCCGAATTTTATCTAAATCTCCCCCACCCGTTGATAAGTCCATCACGGTATCAGCGCCGTATTTTACCGCTAAGTTCAGTTTAGCGACTTCTTCATCTAAATTAGACGAATTGGGAGAGGCGCCAATATTGGCATTGACTTTACATTTAGACTCAATACCAATCGCCATCGGTTCTAAATTGGTGTGATTGATATTCGCGGGAATAATCATCCGTCCCCGTGCGACTTCTTCGCGAATTAACTCAGCAGGTAAGTTTTCCCGTTGAGCAACATACTGCATTTCTTCCGTAATGACCCCTTGACGGGCGTAGTGCATTTGAGAAACGTTACTCTGACCACGCCGTTTAGCGATCCATTCTGTCCGCATCTTGAATTCCTCTTATTAACAGCTTCCCTCCGCCGGTACTAACCGGACTCAGGTTCCAAGGGTGTCTTTTCTCAGCCTGAACTTAGCAGGCACCCCTAGCTTATTAGTTGAAAATCCTATCACAAGTTATGTTAACTGGGTGCAATTTAATCAAATCTTTTGGTGAATTAGAAGGGGTTGGGGCGTAATTGTACTTAAAGAAACGCGAGTGGGGTTGAGTTAATGGAGAATGTCCCCTTATTTTTATCAAACAGGTGGAAATAATTTGATCTTGAACTTAATCCGGTTTTCAGGAATTACCCTTGAATAAAATACTAATATAAACAATAATTATTCTAAAAATTAATTCGGAAATTTTAACCGTTGACGTTCTTTTTTTTGAAAGTTAAAATAGTGGATATCAAAGGTTTGGGTGCAGCTTCTCTTATTGACTGATTTAATGGATAGAACCCTAATGAAAAAAATATCTGCAAATTGTATTTCTAGGTGGGCTGTTCTGTGTTTAGTTCCCATTACCCTGACCATTTCCGCACCTGCTTATACAGCCAGTTTATCGGATGCAACGGTTGTTCCAGATTCGGCTGAAATTCAACTCGCACAAACCCCTATTGGTTATTGTACCGTTTCTGACCCCACTGGAACCCCTTTAAATGTGCGGCAAAGTCCTGGCGGTCGCGTCATTGGAACGTTAAAAAATGGAACCGTTGTGGCATTAGGCGTAACGGATGGCAGTGAAGGGGAAAAATGGACAAGAATTATTCAACCGCGAGAAGGGTATGTTTGGTCAGCGTATTTAACTGATTGTAAATATTAATATTAATTGTAGGGTGCGTAAGCGTAATTTACGCACCCATTCTTTTAATTTTGTTGAGAAGAGGGGAGTTGATGAATGACGGTAACCTGATCATCTTGTTCATCTCCTCGGTGATAAAAATAAGAGACTGCGCCTTCATCTGCATAAAGATGCGCCCGTAAAAATAACGCAGTCCAACGGGCGATAATTTCATTAGCAACTGTTTGTTCTAAAGTGGGTCTAACTTGATCTCGTTCTAAGTTATCTTGATTCGTAATTCCATAATGGTTTGCCCCTTCAATAATAATTAAACTTTTGGGCGGGTTTTGAATTTGTTCATAGGTTGATTGCGCTTTCTGGATATCAGCAACTTGATCTAAAGTGCCATTAATTAAAGCCGTTGGAATGTTATCATTATTAATCGCAGGGAAATGATTGCTCGTTGGAGGTTCTTTAAAATTAGCACCATAGAAAATACCTGCCATCAGTTCAGGAGGACGTTCAAAACTGCCCGAACAAATATTAGGAATACAACGATTTTGAATCGCGGCAAGTCCCACATATCCGCCAAAGGAATGACCCATTAATCCGAGTTTATTAGAATTAATTAATCCGGCAATAGGGGAATTAGGATTTTGATTTTCTGTTCTAAAAAACGTTATAATATCAATAATTTGCTGTTGTTCAGAGGCTAAGGCTTTAACGATTTGTCCATTCGGGGCGGAAACCATCCGTTCATGGTTGGGGACAACAACAATAAATCCATGTTGGGCGACTAAACTCGCGACATTAGAATAATCAGCTTTATCAACTAATGCGCCTTGCAATAATAATACAATCGGAAAAGCATTTTTAAAATTACCTTGATTGTTAATAACAGGGTAATAAATATCCGTTACATCTCCATTAGTGATGGTTGTGGTATACTGGTTAGCATCTTGAAACAAGGGTTCTGGTTGAATCAAACTTGCTAAACTGGGTCGTTTGAAAACAAGAGAAAATAGAAGCGAAATTACGGTTAAAATTAATAATTTCATGAGTTTAAAAGTTATTTAATTCTAAAACATCTTCATAAATCGCTGAGACGGGACAACTAAAATTAATACTCTCTAATTTAAAATCTTCATTGTTTTGATAGGTAAATAACTCCCACCGTTTCTCTTGATTTTGTCTAAAACATTCTATATTAATTTTATTTTGGCTAATTAACACATATTCTTGTAACGTTTCAATCTGTCGATAGTCGGCAAATTTATCGCCTCGGTTAAACGCTTCGGTTGAGGGAGATAATACTTCAATAATTAAGCAAGGATATTGTTTAAAATAACCGTTATTTCTATCGCGAGGATCGCAAGTTACCATCACATCAGGATAATAATAAACATCGGCGGTTGCAATGAAAGCTTTCATATTACTCATATAAGCTCGACAACCTGTTCCTCGCACTAGATTTTTAATTAACGCAAATAAGTTACCCGCAATGGTTTCATGAGCATCACTTCCTCCAACCATTGCATAAACGTCTCCGCGAATATACTCATGGCGAATCGGGCTAATTTTTTCGCCTTCGAGATAATCTTCGGGTGAAATCTTATCAGCAGAGGGATGAGCAATCATGGTTAAAACCCAATAAAATTTCACTTAATATTATACCTTAACCGTTTAAGGGATAATATGAGTGTTGCGATCGCATTCTTCGCCATTGAGGTTTTTACTGATTTGAGGTAATGCACCCCATAAACTAAGTTTGTTTAAGTTATTAATCGTTATAAAAATTTACGGGTGTGTGTAACCCTTTAAACTCGCTCAAAAATACTAGGTTTGGGTAAAGGTTCACCATCGGCTTGATAGGAAATGATTAAAGATTCTATGGCTTCTTTTCCATTAGCAACCGCTTGTTCATAAGTCTGCCCATGTGTTCTCCAGTATTGACCCGGAAAATCAGGCAAGGCTACTAAAAAACAGTCATCTTCCTCAGACCATTGAATCACCATTTTATACTTAATTTGAGTCATGATTGCTTCTCCTTTTAACTTCTTGGACAGCTTGCTCTACTTCTAACTCTTGATAGCGTTTAGCATCTGAACCATCTTTACCTGCAATTGTAACTCGACCCGAATATAAAGGGTGTATCCAGTTGGTATGACTTCCTTTTCCTAGACGTTCTATAAAACCAGCACGTCGCAACATTTGTTTTAGCTCTCGAATCTTTTTGGGCATTATTTACATACTATTTTGACTGAAATATTAAAGTTAATCTTTACCGTCTCCGTTCTTCTAACTTTTGATAAACATCTCTTAACTCAACATTGTGATAGGCTAAAGCCACTAACGTATGGTAAAATAAATCAGCCACTTCCGAGGCGATCGCTTCTTTTTCATGATCCTTACAAGCCATCACCACTTCTGCGGATTCTTCCCCAATTTTTTTAAGAATTTTGTTATCGCCCCCTGCTAATAATTTACAAGTATAAGATTCCGGTGTCGGATGATCCCGGCGATCGCAAATCACATCAAATAACCCCGATAATGTATTTCCTGATAAGGTAGGATGAGACTGCTCGACTTTAATAATGAGGGTTGGATTCTCCTCTTGATAGTTTATTTCTTGAACAACGGTTTCAGAATTCCATAACACAATATTGTCATCTTGACAATACCAAACTTGCCCTGAAGTAGCGGTTTTTTCTAAGGTTTCTGCATTCATCCAAACCCATTGCAAGACAGTTCCTTCTAACCGATCTTGGATAATGGCAAGAACCAATCCTTGCTCGTTGTAACGAATTGTATCAATAGCACTAAACAGGCTTAACTCTAGGGGTTGTGACGTTGACATAAATTCAGTGAATACAATTGAACACCTAACCTGATTACAATATCATTTTGTCGGTCTTAACACGTCCTTGCTTTTTAAGCATCTACCCTAAAAAAAATTCAACATAAGGAGATAACCAATGGTGACAACACCATTAAAAACAACCAAATCAGAGGAAATATTTACCGCCGCCCAAAAACTAATGCCGGGTGGTGTCAGTTCCCCTGTGCGGGCGTTTAAGTCCGTTGGCGGACAGCCCATCGTGTTTGATCACGTCAAAGGCGCTTATATTTGGGATGTAGACGGAAACCAATATATTGACTATGTTGGCACTTGGGGGCCTGCGATTTGTGGTCATACCCATCCCGAAGTCACCGCAGCCCTGAAAGAAGCGTTAGAAAAAGGCACCAGTTTCGGCGCCCCTTCCGTCCTAGAAAACGTTCTGGCGGAAATGGTGATTGATGCTGTACCGAGTATTGAAATGGTACGGTTTGTCAACTCAGGAACCGAAGCTTGTATTTCTGTTCTGCGGTTGATGCGGGCGTTCACCGGACGGGACAAACTGATCAAATTTGAAGGTTGCTATCACGGTCACGGGGATATGTTCCTGGTGAAAGCGGGGTCTGGGGTCGCTACCTTGGGTTTACCCGACTCCCCTGGGGTTCCTAAAGCGGTGACCAGTAATACCCTCACCGCCCCCTACAATGACCTAGAAGCCGTTAAACAGCTATTTGCTGAAAATCCAGGTGAAATTGCAGGTGTCATCCTAGAACCCGTTGTGGGCAATGCTGGGTTTATTCCTCCTGATGCTGGATTTTTAGAAGGGTTACGGGTTCTGACCCAAGAAAACGGCGCCTTGTTGGTGTTTGATGAAGTGATGACCGGGTTCCGCATTGCTTACGGCGGCGCCCAAGAAAAATTCGGAGTCACACCCGACTTAACCACATTAGGAAAAGTGATTGGCGGGGGTTTACCTGTGGGGGCTTATGGCGGACGTCGGGAGATTATGGCGATGGTCGCCCCGTCTGGCCCGATGTACCAAGCGGGGACGTTATCAGGAAACCCGTTAGCCATGACCGCAGGAATTAAAACCTTAGAATTACTGCAAAAACCAGGAACTTATGACTACTTAGACAAAGTAACTAAAAAATTAGCAGATGGCTTATTAGACATTGCTAAAGAAACAGGTCACGCCGCTTGTGGCGGTCAAATTAGTGGAATGTTTGGGTTTTTCTTTACTCAAGGGCCTGTTCATAATTATGAGGATGCTAAAAAATGCGATTTAACCAAGTTTAGCCGCTTCCATAGAGGAATGTTAGAACGGGGAGTTTATTTAGCACCGTCTCAATTTGAAGCTGGGTTTACGTCTTTAGCCCATACGGATGAGGACATTGAAAAAACGTTAGCAGCGGCTAGAGAAGTGATGTCTGGTTTGTAAGATTCCATCCTTAAATTAATGCTATAGATTATCCGTAAACCCCACGTAGAGACGTTGTATGCAACGTCTCTACACAATAGGGATGTGTAGCAAATATTTCAGGATGGAATATAAGAGTGATCCCAGGGCGGGAAAACCCCAGGGCTGTTTTATGTTCTCCCCAAAATATCTATGGGACACAACCCCCCAACCCCCTTTCCTACGAGCGTTGGGGGAGTAATTAATAACTTTTGATCTTTCATATTAGAAATTCTTCCCCCCTCTCCTACAAGGAGAGGGGGTTAGGGGGAGAGGTCAAACAAATTTACGGGGAAAATGAAACAACCCTGGGGAAAACCCCGCCCCTACGAGGAACTATATTTTAATCGCCCATAATATGAACCACCAGTTCACGGGTATGGGAATAACGGCGATGTTCCCAGAGATAAATTCCTTGCCAAGTTCCTAATAATAATCGTCCTTGACTAATGGGAATTTGTTCTGAAGTATGGGTAATCACACTCCGAATATGGGCGGGCATATCATCAGGCCCTTCTGCATCATGAATATAATAATTGCCTTCTGGAACTAATTTAGACAAAAAGTTTTCTAAATCCCGTAAAACATCGGGATCAGCATTTTCTTGAATAATTAAACTCGCGGAAGTATGCCGTAAAAATAAATGGCAAATTCCCGTTTTTAAACCTGAATTTTTAACGACTTCTTGAATATAGGGGGTAATTTTAGATAAGGATATGCCACTGGTTTTAATCTCTAAAACTTCTTGATAATGTGCCATATTCAATCTAATAAAAAATTGTAGAGAGGGCTTTAGCCCTCAATTTTTCCTCTATTTTAAGATTAATTAACAAGATAGTCAATCACCGCTTCAGCAACGGCTTCATTTCCCATTTTATCTAACTTTTCAGACAGGCGAGGAGACTGAACGGGTTGATAAAGAAAATCCCAATTTCCCTCAAAAAATTCCGCCGGACTGATGATTTGATGTTCCCCATAATTTTGTAACCATTCTAATAAAATCGGCCCTTCTGCGAAGCCTTCACGGGTTAAGGAAACAACAGGAACTTCTAAGCGTAGGGCTTCGGAAAAGGTACTAAATCCGGGTTTAGAAATCACACGTCCACAGAGTGGCATTAAGTCAACAGGACGAATTTTGGATAAGTTAGCATTAACATTGAGCGCTTCAGTGGTATTCGACACTTTGATTAAATTGGGAAGATCGGGTAAATTCCTATCAAAAGTAATAAAGGTAAAATCAGAAAATTTTTCGATATTATGATCGGGAATTTGGTTTAAT
This sequence comes from Planktothrix sp., assembly GCA_048595135.1. Classification (GTDB taxonomy): domain Bacteria; phylum Cyanobacteriota; class Cyanobacteriia; order Cyanobacteriales; family Microcoleaceae; genus JBMDYE01. The sequence continues at coordinate 7,971 of JBMDYE010000247.1, forward strand.
CCTAATCCTCCAAAACTTAACAGAATTGTTTGTTCGGGCGGGGTTTTAATTCCTAAATCTGACCTCAGTTGTTCCAAATCAAAATGGGGATTTCCCCCCGTTAAACCCACATCAATTTTATGAGAAAAGGCTGGCATTTCTTCATGAAAGGGGAATCTAAATAAGCGATCGCACTGCTGAAAACACTCAGAAATCCAATCGGCTAATTCCAAAAATTCTTCTCCCCAAGCACGATAGATAAAATCCCAGCCGAAATTACTCATCATCCAACAGGGAATTCCAGCCGATTGAGCAATTAATGAAGCAAGGGGTGGAATATCTGCTAAGATTAAATTAACTTGATTTTGTTTAATAAAACTGACTTCTGCCGCAATTAGAGATCGTTGTTGTTGGCGAATCTCTTGCCATTTTTTCAGGGTCGCTTCATAATCCATTGTTAAACTGTCAGACTGAACCACGCCGACATCAAACCCACGGGGACGAACAATAAAATCGCCGTCAATATAAGAGTCTAATAACCATCGCGGTGCAGTTGTCACCAAAATCAATAACACATCAGGACAGCGTTTCTGAATTTCATTCGCAACGGCTGAAGATCGTACCACATGACCAAATCCATGATTGGTCATCATTAAATATAACGTCG
>JBMDYE010000248.1:0-1931 GCA_048595135.1 Planktothrix sp.
ACTTCTTCTAATGGGGGATTTGAAGGTCGAGACGCTACGGTCGGTGCGGGGGGTGGTGCAGGACGAGGGGCAGGTACAGGACGAGACACTGGTGCAGGTGGTACAGGAGGAGGAACAACTTGTACTGTTCTGGGTCTCGGCGGTGGTGCCGCTTGAACTGGTCTTACAGGTCGGGGAGTTGCAGCATTAGATGCAGGTGTAGGTTTGGGTTTAGAAGGTGGCGCTGCATTTGAAGTAGGTGGTTTTTTAGGTGTTGGAGATTGAGGGTTTAGGGTGCGTTGCTGATCTTGAAAAGCGAGTTGACTTTTGAGTTCCCCTGATTCATCTTTAGGGGAAAATGTTGTTACTTCAGGTTTTGAGGTTTTTGGTTGTTGAGCAACGGGTTTAGGAGCAAAAAAGATAAACCATAAAAAGCCAAAAATGCCTAAAATAAAACCTGTACCCATCAGGACAGAAAACATCCGAACAGATGGTTTTTGAGAAAGCTCTCGACTTTCTACTTGTTCATCATCCTGTTTAATTCTGTATTCGGAAGCTAACAGTTCTAAAGCATCTTGATCATAGCCCGCTAATAATCTTTCTTCATCAGGGCTAAGTTCATCCATTGTTCCTGAAAAGCTAGAGATTGATGTTCTAGAGGAATTTTGCTGCTTCAAATTAGATGTATTTAATCCTTCTTCAATCGTATCGGGTTCAGAATTAAAATCAGCTTGATGTTGAAAACCATTATTGCTCATAATTTTTACCTCATCTTATTGGGGATTGAATTCAGTAATTTTATTAATCTCTAACCCCGCAGAGCGGATTTCATAGACTTTTTGCTCAAATGCGGAGGCTTGATCACCTAAGGTCGATGTTTGAATCTCAACGGCTTTAATTCTAAAGGTTCGATTGAACGGAATTCTTTCATCTTTTCCTAAACTCCGATCAACAATTAGGCGAGTGGCAATCATATCAATTTCCCATTCTCCAGGGCGAATTTCTCTAGGTTCAGAAAGAAACGAAATAATAATCGTTGAGCGGACTTGACCCGAAAAAACGCTACTGGGAACCAAATCAGCAATTTTATCAAGAGAAGCCTTGCCAAATTCAGGTTCCATTAATAAAGAAGCAAAGTAGGTACTGGTTGGAACTCGTTTGGAATTGACTTTAATGCCGGAGTCAGTTTCATTCGTACCCGGAAGTTTACTATCCCAATTAAAGGTTAACTCAGCCCAAGTCTTAACAAAATTTTGGATAACTGATGGATAGCGAAATTGTTGATCTCGGTCAGAGACATAGTAAGTTTGACCATTGATCAGTTGAACTTGAGTTGTTTTTAAACTAGCTAGTGAATTAATTCGAGAGGCAATAAACAAATGCAGAATCAGAGTGACGAGATTGATAGATGTTAAAATCACAAAACACAAGGCAAGCCAATTTTTAGCTTCGGGAAGTAGCGCAGGTTGTGTTAATTTTTGCAGCTTCATCATATTATCTGAATCCTTTGTAAATAATCAGATGACTTGCGGCTCCTAGAGCATTGCTGAATAAATCGACCAGTTGTTTAGCATGACCCGCAATGCCGTTGTATAAAGCAATTCCCCCTCCTCCGGCGATGAGAAGAGCTAATGCAGGGGCAAAAAGACTGATGAAGAAGAGGAAAGCAACATCACTGGCCAGTTCTGCTCCTGAGTTGACCAGAACAACGGCAGCCAGTCCAACGATAATGTTGTAACCAAGCTGGACACCAAATAAACTGAGAAAACCTGTTGTCCAAGCCCAAATCGGACGACCTTGCAGAGGCAGGAGAGACAACCCCATTGCGATCGGTGCAAATAAACCAGTCAGCAGTAAAGCGGCTTCAAGAACGTTAACGAAAGCCCACTGAATGCTGTACAGAATAAAACGAAGAATGGGTATGGCTTTTTCTCGAAACACGGAACCTGGGT
>JBMDYE010000249.1:0-8464 GCA_048595135.1 Planktothrix sp.
TGAGCTAAGGCTTGATAAGACCGAAAATAGAATCTGTCCTGAATCCCCAGCGTCGCCAGTAGTAAACCAGCTTTTTCTAAAAATTCCCGTCGTTTCAGTCCCATTACTCAAAATTAAAAGAAGGCAGGATGAGGAATTAATAATTAAGAATCGCACAGCGTCCTGAGCGGAGCGAAGGATCTGAATTAAGAATTGTAGTAAGTCATTGGTGTCTTTTAAATAGTAATCAATCAGTAAAACAGTCAGCCGTTCAAACTTCTTAATTCTTCTGGTTTTTTACAGGCTTGTGTCCGCTCCCACCCTAAGACTCCTAACTTCTCTTCTTAATTCTTAATTCTTAATTCTTAATTCTTAATTCTTAATTCTTAATTCTTAATTCTTAATTCTTCCCTTAAGCTTCTACCATCTCTTTCATGGCTTTAATTAATTCGGCTGCCACTTCGGGACGGGAAAATTCTGGCGGCGGTAATTCACCGCGGCGTAACATTTCCCGAACTTTTGTTCCTGATAAGTGGATGCGTTGTTCAGGAGCGCTGGGGCTGGTTTTACTGGTCGCCATCCCGCCCGTGAGGGTGCAATAAAACGCGTGTTCAAACATCATGGGAGTAATGCCTAATTCTCCCGGTTCAAACTCATCGAAAATATATTGAGCATCGTAAGTGCCGTAATAGTCTCCCACACCTGCATGATCTCGACCGACGATGAAGTGGGTACAGCCATAATTTTTCCGTACCAATGCGTGGAAAATGGCTTCACGGGGGCCAGCATAACGCATCGCGGCAGGATTAATCGCTAAAATCACCCGATTATGGGGATAATAACGCTCAAGTAAAATTTCATAGCACCGCATCCGCACATCGGCCGGAATATCATCGGATTTAGTAGCCCCCACTAAGGGATGCAAAAATAATCCATCAACGGTTTCTAACGCGCATTTTTGGATATATTCATGCGCCCGGTGAATGGGGTTGCGGGTTTGAAATCCGACAATGGTTTTCCATCCTTTTTCCCGAAATAGCGCCCGTGATTCCGCCGGATCAATTTGATAGTTTGGAAATTGAGGATGGCTTTTTCGCTCTAATAACCAAACCGGGCCTGCTAAATTAATAGAGCCTTGATCATAAACGACTTTCACCCCAGGATGCTTTTCATCGGTGGTGCGATAAACGTTGAGGGCTTCTTTCTTTTTATCGTAGGGATATTTCTCGGTCAGTTGCAAAACACCAACAAACTCACCACCCGGAGCATCTAAACGGATTAAACCCCCTTCCGTCAGCGAAGCAGCAACCGCTTCAGAAACAGACAGAGTAATGGGAATTGACCAAGGCAAGCCATTACTCAGGTGCATTTTGTCAACGACGGTTTGATAGTCCTGCTGTTCCATGAACCCGGTCAGGGGACTAAAACCGCCAATGGCGATTAATTCTAAATCCGATAGCGATCGCTCATCCAACTGAACTCTGGGTAAATGATCGGCTTTCTCCAGAAATTCCTGCCGTTGGTCAGGGGTTGCAATGCGATTAATTAAATGTCCACCGTGGGGAGCAATAGCGTCTTGATGATGACTCAAGGGTACCTCTTCTAGTTTGACGACAAGTATAAAGATTATTAAGTTTTCTTTATTTTCTATCCTACCGTGTTAAGGGACAAAACTTCCGTCTGGTATCGGGGATAAAAATTTTAGCGATTTGTCATTAACTCGTTTAAAAGGAACTTCACGTTTTTCACCCTGACATCAGGCGACAAACCAGATTATTTCCCCCTTTGATGGGTCTGTTTTGTGTCTTCCCCGGCTTTTGCGATCGCATAATTGTGTTTTCGGAACATTCTGGCATCAAAATCGACTTTGAAATTACACAGCATTAAACGCAGTTATTATTGCTGTCATCTCCTCCCGATGGATTAGGGTGCAATGCCTAAAAAAACAGTTAAAATTATATCTAAGGATGAAGTTAATCTCCGCGAATAATTTCTATCCTCAGAGGAAGGGAAATATCCACACAATCTTTTATATTTCAATCCGATTATGAAACCCACATTAACCTTAGCAACTTTGATATTAGCAGCTAGTGCTATTCTTCCGGCTCAGGCTGTTATTCCCAACAGTCGGGTCAATTCTACTCCTGAACTGAACCCCTCTGAAAACTTAATTTTAGCTCAGAATAATCTGAATAATTTTGACGGATATCGTCAACGTCGCCATGCTCAATTAGAACAGCAAATGCGCCAAGAAATGAGTAAACCGCAGTATCGCAATTTATCGCAATCTCAAAGAGAACAGATGATTCGAGACGCTCATAATGCCCTCGATCAAAGCTTAGATCGAGAATACGATGAGTTACGGCGGCGTCAAGGAAACAATAATAATCGCAATAGCCGGAATAATAATGATCGTTACAATAATCGTAATGATCAATATGATCGGAACAATCAGCAAGCGTTTGCTCAATACCGTCAACGGCGTCATGCTGAGTTAGAACAACAAATGCGACAAGAGGTGAATAAACCTCAATATCGCAACCTGTCCCAAGCTCAAAAAGCGCAGATGATTCGAGATGCCCATAATGCCTTAGATCAACGCTTAGATCAGGAATATAACAACGGTCAATGGCGTCAAGGCAATACGGGTTATGACGGGCGTTACAATCAAACCGATCGCTATGATCGCTATGATCGTTACAACACCAATCCCAACTATCCGAATGGGAGTTATGACCCGTACAATAATCAGCGCTATCCCAGCGATCGTTATTCTCGCTAAAATTCCATCTGTTTAACCATTAATGGTTCTAACTTGTAGGATGGGCTATGCCCATCAAAGGTTCTACCGACAAAGCGAGTCAACAAGATGGGCATAGCCCATCCTACGATCAATCAGCGAGACCCGTTAGAGCCGGATCAATCTAGAGGTTGCCGAATTATGCAATAATAATTCGGCAGTCTCCCAACTTTATTGTGTCCAATGGCCGATCGTCCCCAAACTGCTGATGAACTTGCCCAGGTCTTAGCTGAATTTCAAGATCTTCATTTTGAACTACCTGATCCAGAAGCAGAAATTCCAGAACTGGATTTTGAGCGTCAAATTGATGTGGCTTGGAAAGTTTGCGATCGCTTCGATTTACAAACGGAAATTTGGCGGGGTCGGATTTTAAGGGTAGTTCGTGACCGAGAAAAAAAAGGCGGCGAAGGACGGGGAACAGGCTTTTTAAACTGGTTAAAAGAACGGGAAATTAGCAAAAGTCAAGCTTACGCCTTAATTGAATTAGCGAATAGTGCGGATACGTTATTAATTCAAGGACATCTTAACCCCGATGCCATTAATAACTTTAGTAAACGGGCGTTTGTAGAAACGGCAAAAGCTCCCGCAGAAGTGCAACAAATGGTGAGTGATGCGGCTTGTAATGGCGATCGCATTACTCGCCGAGAAGTCCGTCAACTGAATGATGAATGGACGGCGATGAGTTCCGATTTAATTCCCGATGAAATACGCGAAAAAGCCACCGAAGGTTCGATGCCTCCTCGCTATCTCGCCCCGTTAGTTCGGGAAATGGAAAAATTACCCTCTTCCCATATTACGGAATTGCAACGGGAAATGGTCGAAAATCCTGATGTTGATACGATTAAACAGTTGACTTCGGAAGCGAAAAATTTATCTAAATATTTGGATGCCGCCGCCCAAGTTCAAGCCTTAAGTCAGTCTTCTGTGGATGTAGAAATGGCGTTAGAAGATGCGTTACGAGTCGGCTGTTTAAATACGGCATCGGATTTAGTTAAACAGGCGACTCTCCTGGAACAAACAATGGTAAAACTGTACACAACCTGGAAAAAAGTTGGTAGTTTAGCCGATCGCTTATATGTTGATACAGGCGCCAGTACCCCCCATTTGCGATCGCTCTTAAGTTGTTTAGAACAGTTAGCGGGTCAAATTATTGAAGTACAATTAGGAGATGGGAGCGAAGGTAGAATTCGTTTACAAATTTTATCTGATCAAGAATAGGAGGGAAGAATTAAGAATTAAGAATTAAGAATTAAGAATCAGTCATCAGTGTAAGAGTTATTAGTTATAGAGTTATAGGATAGACAGAAAACAATGAGTAAATTGTTAAGGGTTACGACTTGTTAACGGTTAATGTCTAACTCTAAACTAACAACTAACGACTAATAACTGCCCAACTGATGACTGATTACTGATGACTGATGACTGATGATTGATTAAGAGGTATTTTGATGAAATTCCGTTATTTGTCCGGTTTGGTGATGATTTTGTTGAGTTTGAGTCCGATGCAGGTGGTATTAGCAAATTCAACATCTACGGTTCCCCAAGCGTTGGCTCAAAATCAACCAACTGCACCTGGCGTTAATAATTCTGAACAATTATTAGACGCACTGAATACTTCTCCTGAACAGAAACAAAAAATCCAAGTCATTCGGAATGAATTTCAAGAAAAATTGCGTCAACAACAGGAACAACTGCGACAAATTCAGCAAGAATTGAGTCAGTTAATGATGAATAATGCACCCGAAAGCGAACTTCGCCAAAAGCATGAGCAGTTTATGCAAGTTCGAGAAGATATTGGAAATACGCAGTTTGATTTGATGCTGAAAATGCGAGCAGTGCTAACCCCTGAACAACGGAGTCAGTTAGCAGAAATAATGCAGCAACGTCGGTTAACTCCACCGGGATCAAATCGTTAGCAATGAAAACAGCTACTTATCTTTATTTACATGGGTTTGCATCTAGTCCTTTTTCTAAAAAAGCACAAGATTTGCGCGATCGCTTTGCTTCAATCGGTATTAATTTAAACATTCCTGATTTGAATCAAGGCGATTTTTCTCATTTAACATTAACGCGACAATTAGAACAAATTGAATTAGAATTTGCAACCGTTTCTGAACCCATTATCCTGATAGGATCAAGTTTTGGTGGGTTAACTGCCGCTTGGTTATCTCAGCGAAATTTAATCCCAATTCAAAAGTTAATTTTACTCGCGCCTGCATTCCAATTTTTATCAGAATGGTTGCCTAAATTAGGAGAAGAAAATTTAAAACAATGGCAATCGGAAGGATATTTATCCGTTTACCATTATGGGGAAAAACGTAATTTACCCTTGCATTATCAGTTTTGGCAAGATTTAGAGCAATATCAGGAAGACCAGATACAACGAGAAATTCCGACCTTAATTATTCATGGAATTCATGATGATGTTATTTCAATTCAAGCCAGCCGAAATTATGCCACCCAACGTCCTTGGGTTAAACTGATTGAATTGGATAGTGATCATACGCTAGACAATGTATTAGAAAGAATTTGGCAGGAAATTCAGAGATTTTTAAAAGAATGATTTGAATTTATTTTTAAGTTTTCGGATAGCTTTTTGAAAAGGATTTTGACTGGGTTGAGATTGAGGAAAAGTATCGGGTTTGGGTTCGTGTAAATAACGATAATGTTCCCAAATATCCCAATAGGGGCATCCGGGTTCAATCCGAATTCCTGCCCAATGAAGATATTGCAGGGGTTGATTAACTTTGGTATCAATTAACCGATAGCCATCCTGTTTAAAATGTTTGCTTCCTGCCCAATTTCCAGGGCCTTTATTTTCACCTAAAACCAGGTTAAATCGCCGTTTAACCCGCTTTAAAATCATATAATTAATGATGGGTTGGTCTGAAGTTTTTTGAGAAAAATCAAAATATTCGGGATGGGCAGCACATTCAGCAAAAGTGTCATATAAATCCTGTTCTGAAAGGAGGTTTTTCTTAGAAGCCCACCACCCCCCGTTGAACATCCCTTTTAATTCTTCTGGGCTAAATACGGTATAAATTTCGGGGGTAAAAACATTAGTTAATCCCCCTGCGTGTTGATAATCACAACAGAGAAAATCATAGTCTGATAAGTAATTAAGGTTATCAATGATTTTTTCAAAAACCACAATATCCGTATCGATATATAAGAATTCATCAAACGGCCCAAACCAGCAAGCTTGCTTGCGAAATTGATTAGGGCGGGCAAAGAATTTTTCTCCAAACACCTGTTGAAGTTTAATTGAGAGTCGTTCAATAAAGTCTAAATCTTCATACACTTGTACGCCATAATCTCGCTGTAAACGTTCAGCAACTTGATGATAATTGTTATCATAGGGAATTAAAACAACGGGGGTTTCCTGATCGGAAGCGCGGATACTATTGAGTAAAGCGATCGCTTGATCGGTAAATTTATCGTTAGCGGTAATATAAATCCCACGAGTCATAAAAATGCCCTCAATTTGATAAAAAGAAACCCGAAAAAGATGCCTCTAATGGATAGTAGGAGTTAGGAGTAGAATTCTTAATCACTTCTCCTTAACGACTTAAGTTTAATTTTCGCAAAATGCGCTTGAAAAGACTTGGCTTAGAAACGGCAGTATAAGGAATTCCAGGGGTGTTAAAGGCGGGACGTTTTTCAGGTTCATGTAAATAGCGATAATGTAAAAACACATCTCGATAGGGAAACTCAACATTTTTACCCTTACAGACTGCTTCCATAACGCTCGGCATAATCCCAATATAATGAAAGTACGTTAAGCGATTACCTTTATCATAAAGAATATGATCTTTTTCTTCAAAATGACTAGAGGTAACACTGTTTCCTGTTCTAATCGTTTTCGGTAAATCATAGGCAAAGTTATAAATCGGAATTCCAGACCGCATAAACATATAATTTAAAACGGGTTGATCCCCTTTAGGATAAAGAATTTCTAACTCGCCACCCTCTTGTAAATAAGACAGTAACTTTTTACACTTTTCTTGATCAAATAATCCTCTTTTGGTCGCATAGAATCCAGAACAAAAGATTTGAGAATCAATTAACTCTTGGGGAAAAACTTGAGTTAATTTAGGGGATTTAAGATTATAAATTCTCTCTGGTTCAAAATGCTGAAAATCATAAACTACGCAATCATAGTCATCTAATTTTTTAAAAATAAAATCAAGAGGACTCATTAACAAGGTATCAGCATCCATGTAAACAAACCGCTCAAAAAGACCATTAAAGCCACAAAAGCGGCGATGCGCCCCATAAAGTCTATATTGTTTATTGGTACTGGCGGGACTGGCTCCAGCCATAAATTGATCCCAATGATTAATAATCTCTTGATTATCATATAAAGTAACATTCGGACGTCGTGCAATTTCAGCACTTAATCGTTCTAGTCTGTGATCAAAGGGAAACACACAAACGGGGATTTCTGAGCCTGAATTTGCATCAATACTGTTGAGTAGTGCTACGATTTGATCGTAAACTACATCATTCCCAAGGGTACAAATTCCCTGCATACTAAGTCCTCTCTTTTCTTTCTATAAATTGTTGAGATAGGGCGTAAATTAGAGGTTAAACGCTTCCGTAAACTCGGATAACCAATTCAATAAATTCAGTTTGTGTAAAACAATCTGTCGAGCTTCTGCGATCGCAGCTTTCGCTTCAAACCAAGCATCAGGACTGCTAATAACATCCCGAATATAGTATAGTCCTTTTTCATCTAAACTGGGTAATCTTAAGAAACTTCCTGGAGGCAGTAACCGATCTGCGGCGGGCCCACCATAATAAATCGGAAGACACCAAGCGAGTAAAGAATCCCACAATTTTTCCGTCACATACCAATCATTATCAGCATAATTTTCAACGGCTAAATTATAGTAATAAGGAGCCATTCCATACCATTTATTTTTTAATTCTCCCGATGCGTTTACCCAAGTCGGTAATCCCCGACCATAAAAATCAATTTCCCTCTTTTGAGCTTGTAAGGCTTTCAAAAAATCTAATCGTTTCCGATGATTAGCGGTGCGATTAATTCCTGATGTAATCCAACTACAAGCTTTGACTTTTTCAGGAGGATTCATTTCATTTAATTCGCGAAAGGCGTTAGAATGATACCAAATGGCAGGCATATAATCGGGTGTTGGGGCGAAATCATCGGGGCCAGAAATGTAACCGCAATATTGTTGGGCTGTTTCATAATTGCTTTTATTCATTTCCACCACTTCTTCTAAAGGAGGTTCTCGCAATAAATAAATCCTCCGTTCTTTAGGAACTCCTCTAAACTTTTCCTGAATATCAGGTTCGGGGGGTTGGGGTTTAAGGGTTTGTTTTAAGCGCTCTTTCCACGATAATTTTTTAGGAGGCTTCAAAAAATCAAATTGATAAAGTAACAGAAAATCCGGCTGAGGATGATTGGCTTGAATCTGAATATTGCCCCATTTGCCAAAATGATGAGGGGTTTGTTGCCAAAGCCAATCACTTTGGTTTAAGCCGGGATAGCTGGTAATCATGCCAACAATTTTTTCAGTCATAGGTTGATCCTAATCAAATGATTTAAACAGCAACGGGGGGACGCATCGGTTCGGGAACGTGAGCTAAAATTTTAGAAATCCGATTTTCCCAGGAAAATTGACGAGCGAATTCTATATTTTCTGAATATCCCTCTGGTTT
>JBMDYE010000250.1:0-9055 GCA_048595135.1 Planktothrix sp.
AGATTTTCTGTCCCAATTCCAGGGGCATGAAACCGAGTAATTTCTGTGGCTGTATTGCGACTATAAACCAAAATATATCCTAATCGATCAAAAGCCAGATAAATCGTTGAACCCCAGACCGCAATTCCACTCACATCATCGGGAAATTCAGCAAATAATTGGGGTTGTAAATTGCTAACAGCATCCCCTTGAATAGCATTAGGACAACAATAAACGGCGTTGTAACGGGTAAACCAGAGGGTATCCTCCCAAACGGCTAACCCGGTCGCATCAGTAAATTCTAGGGTCAGACGGGGATTAATCACCGTTGTATTGTCGGTTTTGGGGTCAATTTTCAGTAAAAATCCGCGTAAGCGATCAACCGCTAACAAATGGTCTCCAAGCGGTGCTAAACCATGCAAGGAAGAAACCCCTATTGGCCGAATTGTCCGAGGTTTAGACGTATTTTTTCTCATATTAGGAAAGTTAACATTCATAGGAATTACCACTTAGATACAACTAGGATACCAGCGATAGGTTTGGGATTTGGGAGTGCTTCGATGGGCCGTTAAGCGGCGTTATTTCAGGATTTTAGGTGATCTTTTCAGTTGGGGGAACTTAAAATTGGATAGGGGACAACTTGAAATTCGATTCTAAAATCCGATTGAAACAGAAACATCTACGATTAAGTACAGATTTTGATAAATTTCGCAGGAACATTGGATACAATAGTGCTGTCAATAAATCCGATTCGGATTATCGGTTAGCGTCATCAATTATGGCTCGGCCTCCGTTTTTACTCCACCGCACAACCCTTTCCTTAATTTTATTGGTGGGAATTGGGGTTGTGAATAGCTTGATTGTACCCACAGCCCACTCCGTTTCTCTTCGTCCCGATGAGCGAGATGGATATTCCCAGGAGAAAGGCTTAACCGGTTTGCTGACTCAACAGCCAGAACCGTCCTCCTCGGATTCTCAACAATTCCCTGCGACCGATTGGAATAGCTTTACGCCCCCAGATCGAGGTGTCCCTGGACGTCGAGAAGGTGGCGGAACACGGGGCTGTCCCGTCAGTACAGCGCTCATTCCTGATCCGACGTTGGCAATGGCTCGGACAATTTCCCCCCGACCCGTATTTTTCTTTTATCTACCCGCTCTCGTTGACAATGAATCGGCTGATTTTTTGTTAACCGATGAACAAGGAAATAAGATTTATGAAAAAACCTTTAAACTCAGTACCAAACAGGAGGGAATTGTCGGGATTAAGCTTCTCGGAGAACCAGGAACACCCCCCCTAGAAGACAATAAAAAATATGAATGGTCTTTGATTTTATGTGGTGTGGAACGGGGAGGCTGGATTGAGCGAGTGTCTTTAAGTTCAGTTCAAAAAACCGAACTCGAAAAACTCGATAATCCCTTACAACGGCTCAATTTTTATGCTGAACAGGGGTTGTGGTTTGAAGCGATCGCAACCTTAGCCAATTTACGAGCTTCTTCTCCCAACAATTCCTCAATTCAAAACCAATGGATTCAACTGTTAAAATCCGTTGGGTTTGATCCAGATACAGCCCAAGATCAAGTGCATGAAAAACCGCGAGAAACTGATATTTTGCAAGCCCCGATTATTGAGAACAAATTAACTCTTTCTGCTGACGAAAACTAATCAACCTGTCCAATAAGTCTCCCTAACGGTATTGTGGAGATTGATGGATATCCGTCGGACATAGGTGGCTATTTAACGTGAGATGGGTATACGCTGATCGCAGTCTAGTTAAACAGTAAGGAAGGTATGGGTAGGAGTTTTAATCCGCTAAGAGTTCCTCAGTCTGTCGTCATGTTAACCAGTACCCTCTTCCTGGCGGGTCTATCCCCGGCTTACAGTCACTCAGGAGAGTTAAATTGGATTCTTCCCTCATCAGAACAAAGCCCTGAAATCCTTTCTCAACTTAGCCCTATCACCTCCTTCTCACCCCTTCAACTGTCTCAAACCCCCTCAAATCCCGTCAATATTCCCCCCCAAGTCCCCCAACCTGATCCCAACCGCGATCGCTTTTTGCCTCGTCCCCCTGTCCCTCCCCAACCGGAACCCTCGCCTCAACCGGAGATTAAACCGGAACCCCCGCCCCCGAACCCCCCAGAACAACTGGATCAAACTCCCATTCCCGTACAAAAGATTGAAGTCACCGGGAGTACCATTCTCACGCCAGAGCAAATTCAAGCGTTAGTAACCCCTTTGGAAGGTCAATCTGTCACCCTCCAGGATTTACGAAAACTGGCCGATCAAATTACTGAACAGTATTTAGAACAAGGTTACATCACCTCTAGGGCTTTTGTTCCTGAACAAACGATTACCAACGGCATTGTCCAAATTCAGGTGATCGAGGGGACATTAGAAAAAATTGAAGTGGAAGGCACAAAACGCCTGAATCCCTCCTATATCACCAGCCGCATCCGTTTAGGGGCGGGAAGACCCCTCAGTACCGCAGCCTTAGAAGATCAGTTACGCCTACTGCGAATTAACCCCCTATTTGACAGTGTAGAAGCCAGTTTACGGGCGGGAACCCAAGAAGGTCAAAGTATTTTAATTGTCCGTGTGGTGGAAGCAGATCCCTTTGGGATGAGTTTCTCGATTGATAACTATTCCCCCCCCAGTATTGGATCTGAACGGATGGGGGTCAGTTTACGCCATCTCAACTTAACCGGGCGAGGAGATTTCTTAGGACTGTCCTACAACACCACTCGCTTAATTGCCGATGGGGAGTCCGATATTGTTGATGCTTTATATAGTATTCCCATTAACCCAATGAATGGGGCCATCCAAGTGCGAGTTCAACCCTATGGAAACCGCATTACTCAAGCTCCCTTTGATGCGTTTAATATTACGGGTCGTTCTCAACGCTATGAACTGAGTTATCGTCAACCGATTGTTCGCAACCCAACGGCGGAATTCGCCTTATCCTGGGGGTTTGCTTGGCAAGAAAGCCAAACCTTTGTCGATGGGGATGGAGAACCCTTTGCTCAAGGGCCTGATAGTGATGGGATTACCCGCACCAGTGTGTTTAAATTCGGACAAGATTATTTGATTCGGGATTTAGAAGGCGCTTGGGCGTTGCGATCGCAATTTAATATTGGTTTAGGGATTTTTGGCGCTACTAATGTCTCCACACCGGATGCGGATTTCTTTAGTTGGTTAGGTCAGGTACAACGGGTACAACGCTTAGGAGAAGATAATTTATTAATTGTTCAAGGGGATCTGCAATTATCCACTGATCCGCTATTTCCTTCTCAACAATTTGTGATTGGAGGCGGACTTTCCCTGCGAGGCTATCGTCAAAACGTCAGGGCGGGAGATAACGGTTTCCGCATTTCTTTAGAAGATCGCATTACCTTAGCTCGAAATCAAGAAAATGAATCGGTGTTTCAATTGGCTCCTTTTCTTGATTTTGGAACCGTTTGGAATAATGGCAGAAACCCGAATCAAATTATCGGTCAAAGATTCTTAGCAGGTACGGGATTAGGCGTCATTTGGCAACCTTTTTCAGGAATGAATATTCGCCTTGATTATGGAATTCCTCTCATTGAAATTGAAGACCGAGGCAATAATATTCAAGACGATGGTTTATATTTTAGTGTGATTTATACCCCCTAAACCTAAATTAATCATGGGAGCAAGAGAGGACATTGATCAAGGCTGCACAGCCCAAATGAGCAAGCATTTTCCTCCTGCCTCCCACCTTCTGCTATAAAAATTAACATCTTTTTTGAATTCCCCGAATTTCGGATTTTTTTCCAATCGAAATTAAGAATAATCAGTAAAAGTACCTATTAATTTTGCTCAAGAAGTCTCTGAAATTTCAGCTTGATGCTTCCACCTACCCATGACGGTTTCGCTTAGACGCGTTTGGTTTTGGACAATCCCACAACCCCTTGTTTGTTATTTTTTTGTTTATTGTAACTATTTTTATTAAAAGTAAAACTTAAATTTTTATAAAATTCTTTAAAATTAATGAATATAGGGTTATCGTTGATTTTGTAGAGCTATAAAATTTAAAAATTGATAAAACTCAAATTAACTTGATTTTTCATAAAGTTACCCCCTTTATTTTCTGGGTTAGTTCGTCAATAATGCGTTTATAGCGAGAGCCAGTCAAAAGGAAAAAAGGGACAAGGTGACAAAGCTATTTTTCCTTCCTTCTGCCTCCTAACTGGTGACTGGTGACTGGTGACTGGTGACTGAAAAAGCGAATTGTTATAAAAAAACGATAAGGAGAAACCCAAGTGAAACTCGCAGTTTATGGAAAAGGTGGAATTGGGAAATCAACAACAAGCTGTAATATTTCTGCCGCTTTAGCCAAACGGGGTAAAAAAGTTTTGCAAATTGGCTGCGATCCCAAACACGACAGCACCTTTACCCTGACCGGCTTTTTAATTCCCACCATTATTGATACCCTGCAACAGAAAGACTACCATTATGAAGATGTCTGGCCAGAAGACGTGATTTATAAAGGCTATGGCGGCGTTGATTGTGTCGAAGCGGGTGGCCCGCCAGCCGGGGCTGGATGTGGCGGTTACGTTGTGGGAGAAACCGTCAAACTGTTGAAAGAACTGAACGCCTTTGACGAATACGACGTAATTTTATTTGACGTCTTAGGAGACGTAGTTTGCGGGGGATTTGCCGCCCCCCTCAACTATGCTGATTATTGCGTGATTGTCACCGATAACGGCTTTGATGCCTTATTTGCCGCAAACCGCATTGCTGCTTCCGTTCGTGAAAAAGCAAGAACTCACCCCCTACGGTTAGCCGGGTTAATTGGCAACCGGACATCTAAACGGGATCTAATTAATAAATATGTCGAATCTGTCCCCATGCCCGTCTTAGAGGTGTTACCCTTAATTGAAGACATCCGCGTTTCACGGGTTAAAGGAAAAACACTGTTTGAGATGGCTGAATCCGATCCGTCCCTCAACTACGTTTGCGATTACTATCTCAACATTGCCGATCAACTTCTCGCTCAACCAGAAGGAGTTGTGCCTCAAGACGCACCGGATCGGGAACTATTCACCTTGCTTTCTGACTTTTACCTCAATCCGAGTAAACCCCTTGTTCAAAGTCAGGAAGATGAGCTAGACCTGATGATGGTTTAATTATGTCTAGCTATCTCAGGATGAGGATATAGAGGTTATGGCTTTTTTTAAAGATTTTACCGCCGCATTAAAAGACAAGTGGTTGCAGTATTACCAAGCTAACCGCGATTGGATCGTGCTGCAAATGGATATGAATTCTGTACCCACCCCGGATGGTGGTCGCAGACCTGCCTCTCCCCTCATTTTGGGAACCATTAACGCCCTAGATCCAGAGGCAGCACAGTTAATGTTGCCCTTTTCTAAGCTCAACCCCGATCCCGAAAAATTAATTGAGGTTTTGGGATTAAATTTCGATCCGGATCTGGCTTTGGGGATTAGGTCTACTCCGGCTCAACCCGCCGTTGCTTATCAGGCTCCAACCCCGGTACAAACCGCACCGGGATATCATCCAGGGCCGGAAATCCAACCTCCTCCTGCTGAGGCTGTCCCTGGGTATCATCCGCCCACTCCTCCAGAAGCGGTCGTGGTTGAGGTGGCTTCGGCTCCGACTCAACCGAATGTTGCGGGTATGGCGGCTGCTGTTGTCGGGACTGCTGCCGTTGTCGGGACGGGTGCGGTAATTGCGGATGCCTTTGATGAATCCGATGATCTGGACATGGATCTGGATGCAGAAGAAGCGATCGCCACCGATGACCTAGACATGGGTTTAGATTCCTCTGACCTGATGGATGATGACTTCGGCATGGATTTAGACGCAGAGGAGGAAGCCGATGCGGATCTGGATTTAGACATCGATACAGACACGGCCGTTGCAGAAGATGAAGACCTGGATCTGGGATTAGACGAAGACGAACCCGTTGCAACAGATGACATGGATCTGGGGTTAGAGTCGGATGATTTAGAGTCCGATGACATGGACATGGGGTTAGAGTCGGATGACTTAGATACCGGTTTAGAGTCGGATGATTTAGATGCGGATGGCTTAGACATGAGCTTAGAGGCTGATGATCTCGACGCTGATGACTTAGACATGGACTTAGACGCGGAAGAACCCGTTTCTGATGATCTTGATGTCGGCTTAGATCTGGAGACTTCCAGCACCGAGTCGTTAGATATTGATACCGAGTCTGATGTTTGGGGAAGCGATGACGTTGAGACGGAACTGAGCGAAGAACCCGTTGCGGATGATTTAGATCTGGGTTTAGATGACTCGGAACCTGTCAGTGATGACGATCTGGATTTAGGGTTAGAGTCGGAAGTTCTAGCGGCGGATGACTTAGATGCGGGAGATTCGGAGCTAGATATGAGCTTGGGATCTAACGAACTAGACTCCGATGATTTTGGCTTGGAATTGGGGGATAGTGACACCAGTACGGATGATGGCCTAGACGATTTTGATTTAGGAGCTAGCGATTCACAAGGACTGGGAATGGATACCGGAGGCGATTTAGACGACCTCGGTTTAGGGGATGACGATGATTTTGGGGATATCGGAGAGTTTAATCTCGATGATATGGGAGATCTGACCACCGGAACGGATTTAGATGACGACCTGGATATTGCCGGGTTGACGGATTCTTCCGATGATGACGATGAAATGTCGTTGTCAGACTTTAAATAATCCCTCAGTCTAATTCCCTCAGCCATTGCAACGTTGAGATTTTGGATCAGTTTGATCCAAAGTCACGGCTCACGCTGTCAATTTTTCTGAAAAAATAACCGATTTATTGGGAGAGAACCATGACAACTGTTCAACCGGAAGCCTTAACGTTTGAGTGCGAAACAGGGAATTATCATACTTTTTGTCCGATTAGCTGCGTGGCGTGGTTATACCAAAAAATTGAAGATAGTTTCTTTTTGGTGATTGGGACGAAAACCTGTGGTTATTTCCTACAAAATGCAATGGGGGTGATGATTTTTGCCGAACCCCGTTATGCAATGGCGGAGTTGGAAGAAGGGGATATTTCGGCTCAATTGAATGATTATGATGAGTTAAAGCGGTTATGTTTACAAATTAAACGCGATCGCAATCCGAGTGTGATTGTTTGGATTGGAACCTGTACCACTGAAATTATTAAAATGGATTTGGAAGGGTTAGCACCGAAATTAGAAGCGGAATTAGGGATTCCGATTGTGGTGGCGCGCGCGAATGGGTTAGATTATGCTTTTACTCAAGGGGAAGATACGGTATTAGCAGCAATGGCGGCCCGTTGTCCGAGTAAAGCACCCCTTGCAGAAACGGAAAAAAATGAACGCAATGCGATTCAAAAATTGCTGCATTTTGGCAAGAAAAAAGAAGACGTAGTTCAGGAAGAATCGGAGTATAAAGATCATCCTCCTTTAGTGTTATTTGGTTCGTTACCTGATCCGGTTGTTACGAATTTAACCTTAGAATTAAAGAAACAGGGAATTAAAGTATCGGGTTGGTTGCCTGCGAAACGTTATACTGAATTACCGGTCTTAGAAGAAGGCTATTATGTGGCGGGGGTGAATCCGTTTTTATCCCGAACTGCGACAACGTTAATGCGACGTCGGAAGTGTAAATTAATTGGCGCACCCTTCCCCATTGGCCCCGATGGAACCCGTGCTTGGATTGAAAAAATTTGTTCAGTCTTTAATATTGAACCCCAAGGGTTAGATGAACGAGAAGCGCAAATTTGGGCGAGTTTAGAAGATTATCTTCAGTTAATTCGCGGCAAATCTGTGTTTTTCATGGGGGATAATTTATTAGAGGTTTCTTTAGCTCGGTTTTTAATTCGGTGTGGGATGACTTGTCCTGAAATTGGCATTCCTTATATGGATAAGCGTTATCAGGATGCGGAATTAAAACTATTAGAAAAAACCTGTCAAGAGATGGGGGTTCCTCTGCCGAGAATTGTTGAAAAACCGGATAATTACAATCAAATTCAACGGATTTATGAGTTAAAACCGGATTTAGTGATTACGGGAATGGCGCACGCGAACCCGTTAGAAGCACGGGGAATTAATACGAAATGGTCGGTTGAATTTACCTTTGCTCAAACTCACGGGTTTACGAATTCACGGGATATTCTGGAGTTAGTGACTCGTCCGTTACGTCGGAATAATAACCTGAAAGATTTGGGTTGGGATAAGTTGGTGAAGGAAGAAGCCAACGTTTAAGCAGGATTAGGAGGATTAACAGGATTGGCAGGATTTTTAGAGGATGATAATCTAAGATATCTTATCATCCTAATCCTGTTTAGATAATTAATTGATATAATTTTAAAGGGTGATCGAATGCGATCGCTCTTTTTGCTATTTATTTTCCAGTTTTTATACTTTATATTTTATCCAGCATCTCAATGAATACTCAAAATATTAAATTATTTTCTTTCTTTTCTGGTGCAGGTTTTTTAGATTTAGGGTTTGAACGCAGTGGTTTTACTGTTGCTTTCGTTAATGAAATTTACCCTCCCTTTTTAGAAGCTTATTGTTACTCTCGACAAGTTTTAGGAATTCCTGAGCCAGAATATGGATATTTTGAAGATGATCTTGTTAACTTAACAGAGGGAAATCGAAAAGATCATTTACAAGTTTTAGTTAAACAAACGCGCCAAACCTCTGATTTAGTGGGTTTTATTGCTGGCCCTCCCTGCCCTGATTTTTCGGTAGGTGGCAAAAATCGGGGAAAAAATGGTGATCAAGGAAAATTAACAGCCTGTTACATTGAGTTGATTTGTGAACAGAAACCTGATTTTTTTGTTTTTGAAAATGTTAAGGGATTATGGTCAACAAAAAAACATCGAATATTTTATGAAGAAATGAAGCGAAAACTCACTCTAAATGGTTATTGTTTAACCGAACGTTTAATTAATACCCTTGAATATGGAGTTCCGCAAGATCGAGAGCGAATTATTTTAATTGGCTTTAAGCAAGCACTCCTCAATAACATAGGCTTTGATAGCGGTTATAGTTCAGTGATTCCTGATGGCTTATTTCCTTGGAAAAGGCATATTCTTTATCCAAAAAA
>JBMDYE010000251.1:0-6289 GCA_048595135.1 Planktothrix sp.
GGGGCAGGCATTCCGAAGTTTCGGGCGACGTTATCTTTTGTATCTCGTCCTTTTTGATGACCGAGCATCACCACAGGTTGTCCAGCAAAACGGGCGACACCTCCGACTAAAGCCGGATCATCAGAACCACTGCGATCGCCATGCAGTTCCATCCACTCATCGGTGATCGCCTGAATATAATCTAGGGTACTCGGACGACGGGGATGACGGGCCAGTTGTAGCCGTTGTAAGGGAGATAAACTACTGAAAATCTCTAGCCGCAGTTGGCTAGCACGGCTTTCTAACTGGCGAATTTCGTCGGAAACATCAACGCCATTTTCGTCGGCGAGTTGGCGAATTTGGTCAATTCGGCTTTCTAGCTCAACGAGCGGCTTTTCAAAGTCGAGGAGAATCGGTTTTTTATTGGAACTAGCCACAACACTCAGAATTACGGTTGGTACGAATCGGATCTGTGAGCATTATATCGTTCAAGGGGGACTGCCAACTTATTGAGAGAGCAGTTGTTGATAAAATGCTAAGGATTCTTGAGCCAGGGCGGTATTGGTATAGTGGGTCATGGCCCGTTCATAGCCTTTGTGTCCTAAGGTTTTGGCAAGTTCGGGTTGCTCGAATAATTGACGGAGACACTGTTGTAAACCTTCTATATTTCCTTCGGGGAAAACTAACCCGGTATCTTTGATCACATAAGGAATTTCGCCGGAGTCGGAACCAATGACGGGAACTTGACAAGCCATTGCTTCAATTAATACATGACCAAATTGTTCTTTCCATCCGGCTGCGGTTAGGGTTTTAAATTTATAGGTGGTTTCTGAAGGTAAAACTAAGGTATTCATCAGGTTGATATAGCGTTGGACTTGATCGTGAGGAACGCTTTCAACCAGGATTAATCGGTCTTTGAAGCCTAATGTTGTTGCCATTTCTAAGAGTTGCGATCGCAATTCTCCGCGACCTAATAACAGCCATTTCCAAGCATAATCTTTTAATCCGGCTAAAGCTTTTGCTAAAGTTAATAATCCTTTTTCTTCAACAAATCGCCCAACAAAGCCTACTACAAATTCATCTTCTTTAATCCCTAATTCTGCTTTTAATTCTGGTTGAGGATCAGGTTTAAATAGTTGTTCATCAATGCCTAATTGGGGCATGACTTTAATGGGGCCATTGTAGCCATGCTCTCGGAGAATATCGGCTCCATCTTGGTTTCCCACAACAATCCCATCGGTATATTTTAGGTTATAGGTTTCTAATAAAGAAACGGGAAATTTTAATTGATAGGGCAGATTCCACCAGGTAAAAAAGACATTTTTGGCTTTAAGTCCTAAGAGTTTGTTTAAGAAAATAAATTCACTGTAGGTTAAGGCTTTTGAACCTTGTTCAACTTGAATAATATCAGGTTTAAATTGTTTGAGTAACGAAATTAAATCGAGTCCAAAGGTCAGTAAACCTTGGTTATTTTGGCTAAAATTAGAGATAGGAACAACTTTAAAGTTGCCTTCATCTAAATATTGGGACTCGATAATTTTATTCTGAACCCCTCCGGGTTTCCACCGTTTGGGAACAACAATTGTTACTTCTATATTAGGTTCAAGACGAGACAAAGCTCTAAATTTTTCTCGATTTAAGTCTACAATATAAGTATGGCTGGCTATTAAAATTTTCATGAAGATATTCCTTAAGTTTAAGTTTTCTAGCTGTGGGGTGTGGATGGGGTGCAGGGATTGATCAGGTTATAGCGCAACTAGGAACGGTCTTGCTGGGTGTAAATTTGTCCTTGATCCCACAGGGATTTCGTCCAAGTTCCTAATGCTTTCAGAAATCCTAATTTATAGAAACAAAAACGGGTGATAATTTTTAAGGGTGAACCGCTTTTATTACAAGGTGGATGTCCTAAAACGTGACAGTCAAAGAGTTTAGCAAAAAAGCGGAAACATTGACCTGGGGTCAGATTTTTTAACCCCATAAAAAAGTGATTATGATAAAAAGTAATTTGGTATTGGATAGAACGGGTACTAATATCATGACAGCCGCCTGCTTCTTCTCCTAAGTGAACTAAATAAGCTTCGGGATCGTACCAAATAATATAGTTGGTTTGGCGTAATCTTAAACAAAAATCCGATTCTTCTCGAACAGCACTCCCTTTAAATCGTTCATCAAAGGTTAAGCCAAATTGATCAAAAATTTCTCGCCGGAAGGACATATTGCAACCTCTAGCAGAGATCACCTGTTGAGGTTTAACGGTATGAACTAAATCGATATGATACCAAGCAATCCCCGGATCACTGGCTTCTGGGGGTAAGGTTTCGATGGTTAATTTACCACCCGAATCACTGAGTTTCATTCGATCAAATACTCGTCCGGCGACCGCTCCAATTTTTTCAGCTTGGGGGTTTTTTTCAGGAATATAATTATGAGCATGGGCGAATAAATAGTTTTCGGGAAGTTGGACATCATCATCAATAAAGAGAATAATATCTCCTTGAGATCGACGAACGGCGTAATTTCTAGCGCCTGGTAAACTAGCCCAATTGACGCGATAGTATTGAATTTTTCCGGCTTCTGTTAATTGGTCTAAATAAGTTTGAGTTTCGGGTTCGTGGTTTTGAGTTTGATCAACGACAATTACTTCAAAATTGGGATAACTTTGTTGTAAAACTTCGCTGAGGGTTTCCCGTAAGACTTGCTCCCGGTTATAGGTGGGAATAACGACAGAAATTAAAGGTAAATTCATCATTGATGCTCCTAAACTTTAGAATCTTGAACCCCATGGTTGTTGATGAAAAATGATTATCAACTAAATTTCTTCATCTAATTCTAGTCCTTCAGCTTCTCTGAGTTTTTTTCGTTCTTCCCGATCAATTTCGGGTAATTTATAGAGTACACCTGCAAAATACCAATAATAAACGGTTACTGGGTCAACATCCAGAGGGTAGTAATAGGTATTGTAGCTAATGATTAATACAAACACCCATAAGGAAGCGCCAAAACTCCGTAAGTTTTTATCTTTAATAGAACGATAGGATTTAAAGCCAACAACGGTCATCGTGGTGACCAGGTAAAGAAACGCACCAACCCCTAAAGGCCCGATTTCATAAATCATTTTAGGATAGTAGGTTTCAATCAGGGCGGTTTGACCAAAAGCGCGGGCTGCATTGGTGGCGCGTCCGAGTCCTTTCCCGAAAATCCCTTGTTGTCCTTCGCTGGTGTGTCCAAACTGTTCTGAGATAAAATCCGTTGGGGGTGAAGCATTCCAACGGCTAACAAAACTATCAATTCGTTCTTGGAGAAATTGAGGGTTTGCGACCGCAGCAACCCCAAGCAAGAGTCCAAGTCCAGCAGCAATTGGAATAAACCGTTTTAAGTTCGCAACTTGACCCGTTAATACTAATAAAATAATCGTGACAACGGGAACTAAGGCTAGAGCAATTCGTTGACCGGAAATAACAGCATTAAGAAATACCATTGCCATACCACTTAAACCAATCATTCGCCACAAAGGAGAAGGGTCACTAAAAGCAGTGGCAAAGGTAAAAAACGCGTTAGAAATTAAAAACCAAGCCCATTGCCAAGGGGCAACAAAAGTACCTGGTAAACGAATCATATTTTGAGCCGGACTAAAGACTAATGAACCCCCGACTAAACATTTTGCATCCAGGGTGGCTTTAAATAAGTCCTCCCCTGTAAGGTGACCTGTTCCTTTACAACGACCACTCACTAAAAATTGATATTGTACGACGCCCAATAAACAACAGATGATCGCTAAAATGACGGTTAAACGAGTGACCATTAACAATTGTTTTTTGTCTTTAATTTGATAATAGGCACAAGTGATTAAAGGAAGATAGCCAATCAATGCTTTTAATCCGAGAATACCCATAATGATGGGTTTATCTCCTCCTTCGGGTTTAAGCTGTTGAGAGCCATTGACTAATAACAGCGTTAAGATACAAATAGCGAGGAGAACTATCAACGGTTGTTTTAATGCTTTCGGAATAATCATGGGCTGATTTTTCCGTTTCCATTGTTTATACAGGGCGACTAAAGCCGGAAAATAAAAACCATCTTTAGCCAGTTGAAAAATCGGACTACCGCCCCCAATCCAATAGGTTATAGTTCCACTAAACGGTAAATAAATTAAAAATGCCCATAAAGCCGGGATTGGGTAAAGATAGGACATAGATACCACTAAAATCCCGCCTCCGCCTGCAATCCCTAATTTAGGGCCAGCAACAGCGAATAAAATAGCTCCCACAATACTAGAAACAGTAATAATTCCAGAAGATGAGGAAATAACTTTTTTAATCGCTTTTGCAGTTTCTTTTTGACGTTGCTTAATTTCTTTTTTCGTTAAAGTCGGTTTTTGCTGTTGAGATTTTTTCTTGACTTTCTTTTTCTTTTTCTTTTTTTTAACTTTTGTAACCATAGGGGAAAGAATTAAGAATTCAGAATTCAGAATTAGGGAATA
This sequence comes from Planktothrix sp., assembly GCA_048595135.1. Classification (GTDB taxonomy): domain Bacteria; phylum Cyanobacteriota; class Cyanobacteriia; order Cyanobacteriales; family Microcoleaceae; genus JBMDYE01. Next base: position 4,460 of record JBMDYE010000251.1, read on the forward strand.
GGGAAGGAACACTAATTACTGATTACTGATGACTGATTTGCTGTTGCTATTATAACAACTGCTTTTTGGGCGATCGCTTCAAAAAAAACCTCAAAACAAATCGCTGAAAGGATTTCAAAATTCAACCCTTCCAGCGACGAAATGAATAATCGATCTCAAATTTAAGATGGGTACATCACCCAAGAAACCTGATTTCTACAAAAGCTAACTCGACCTTTAAACAGTCAAATACTTTTGTACGACTGAAACTAACTGATTTGCCCAATAGTTAGCTAAATCGGCATTAACCGCTTCCACCATCACCCGTACTAACGGTTCTGTTCCTGACGCCCGCACTAAAATTCGTCCTTGATCCCCCATGGCTGCTTCTGCGGTTTCAATGGCTTGAACCAGAGGTTCGCAATTTTTCCAATGGCGACGCTGATTAACATCTTCAACACGAACATTACGGAGAAGTTGGGGGTAAGTTTGGAAACTGTGATTCACTAATTCCGTTAAGGTGGTTCCTGATTGTTTCACCAACGTTGCCAAATGTAAGGCCGTTAATAATCCATCGCCACTTACCCCATAATGGTGGCAAAGAATATGCCCGGACTGTTCACCCCCTAACATCGCCCCTGTGCGTTTCATTTCCGCATGAACGTGCTGGTCGCCCACGGAGGTACGAATCAGTTGGCCCCCGAACTGTTGCCAAGCTTTCTCAAAGCCGAGGTTAGCCATCACCGTTGAAATAATTAAGTGATCGGGGAGTTGTCCCACTTGGCTGAGGGTTTTGCCCCAGAAATATAAAATATAATCGCCATCAATCGCCCGACCTTGACAGTCAACGGCCAGAACTCGGTCTGCATCACCATCAAAAGCAAACCCAATATCCGCTTGATGTTCAATAACCGCTTGCTGAAGTCGCTGTAAATGAGTAGAACCGCAATCAACGTTAATTTGATGACCATCAGGTTGGTCATGGAGACAAATCACCTCTGCCCCCATTTCTCGGAACACTTGGGGTGCTAAATGAACTGCCGCCCCCCAAGCTAAATCTAAAACAATTCGCATTTGTTCTAAATTTTGAGTCGGTAACAAAGGTGCGTGTAGCGATTGAGCATAATCTTGAATTATTTCAGGGCGATAATAATGTTGCCCACACTCACTATTGATAATCGGAAAGTCGGCATTTCCCCGAATTCCCGCTTCAATTTGTTGCTGTAACGGAGAAGGCAGTTTTGTGCCGTCTGCCCCAAAGAATTTAATGCCGTTATCTTCGGGGGGGTTATGGCTGGCGGAGATCATCACGCCGCCAATGGCATCGGAAAAATGAGTTAAATAAGCCACCCCAGCCGTTGGACAAATGCCAACGTGCCACACTTCTAGTCCTGCGGCGGTTAATCCGGCACTGAGGGCCATTGCTAACATATTGCCAGAAATGCGGGTATCTTGACCGAGAATCACAGGGCCGGGATAGTTTGTTTGTTGGCGTAGCACTTGACCCGCCCAGAAACCAATTTGCAGCGCTAACGGGGCGGTTAATAGTTGTCCCACACGCCCTCGGATACCATCGGTTCCAAATAGGGGAGTTGTGGGAAGTTCTCCAGTACAATTGACAAAACTAACTGCGGAAATTGGGGACTGAACAGAATTCACTGGGGGAAACAACGAACTAATGTTTTGTTTTCTGGGGGGTGTTGCGACCATGAGATTCACTCCTCTTGAATATTCACACACTCACAGTGGAGCATACCACGTCAGGAATAAGACGCAACTATGGCAATGGAAAGATTGAGGCAGAATTAAGAATTAAGAATTAAGGATTTTCAGTAGCATTCTGACACAAGC
>JBMDYE010000252.1:0-6527 GCA_048595135.1 Planktothrix sp.
GTGTAACTTCCTTGACGCTGTAATAGATTTGCAACCGCTTCTCCTTGTCCAGCCATGATTTCCACAATCCAAATGCCGTTTGGTTGCAAATAACGGGGGGCTGCTTCGACTAAATAGCGAATACAATCTAACCCATCTGAACCGCCATCAAGGGCTAACCGGGGTTCATGGCGGGCAACTTCCGGTTGTAGGGTGGGAACTATCTCAGACGGAATGTAAGGCGGGTTAGACACCATTCCGGTGAGTTGTCCTTGCAAAAAGTCTAAGGGTTCCCACCAAGATCCGTGATGAAATTGGATGCGATCGCTTAACCCTGTCGTTTGGGCATTGTGTTGAGCGATCGCTAACGCTTCTAAACTGGTATCGACCGCATGAATTTCCGCATTAGGGAAAATCTCTGCTAAACCCAAGGCGATCGCACCACTTCCCGTCCCTAAATCCGCCCAAATTCCCCCAGCATTAGGATTTTCCACCGCTGATCGAGCTAAATCAATAATTAACTCCGTTTCAGGGCGGGGAATCAAAACGGCGGGGGACACTTTTAAGGAAAAATGACGCCAGTGAGTGGTTCCCGTTAGATACTGAACCGGGATGCGATCGTGTAGACGTTGCTGCCAAAGTTGGGTAAACTCTGACCAAGGAAGTTTAAGAGCAATTAACGGTTTTTGTTTAAAAGTTTGTAACCGCAGGGACAACCGATCCAAGTCGGTGAGTTCTAGCAAAAGCCAATCTATTTCATCAGTAGAAATATCTAGGGCGATCGCTTCCGATGAAGCTTCTTCTTGCCATTGCCAAAGTTGCAAACCGGAGACTGTTTGCTGATTCATCAATCCTGTTGTCCCTACGATTGAGTTAAATTAACGACGAGGTTGGTTTTGTTGTAAATATTCGATCGTTTCACGGGGCGGGATCAAGACAATTCGATTCAAAAATTGATCATTATCCCGTTTCAACGCTTCCAGTAACCCTTCTAAATTGACCACATCAATTTTGACACTGGCAATTAAATCCGGCTGTTGTGCTTTGAACTGAGTTAACATCCCTTGGAGATCTTCTTTGGAGAAAAAGATGGGGATCACCTGTTCTTGACCATTTTGAATGGTGAGATAGCCATTATCAGGCCCACCTTTGGCAATAAACAGAGGGACACCGTTAAACTCGGTTGGTTGTCCATTTTGTTGCAGAACTGCTTTGGCAGAATCCACTTGTTTCTGGCCAGGAACATAGGCAAACTGAATGTCATCAGCACTGGCTTGAGCTTGTTGACTCATTTGATAAACTTCACTCAGCGAAACCGTTGTCACCTGAACCGTAGACGCCAGTTGAGGATCTCGGCTTTTCAACCGTTCTACAAAGGCAACCGCATCGTTACGGCTAATAAACACACCAGCAACAGAGGCATTTTTGTTATCCCCTTGCGGTACAGTGGCAACCAGAGGCGCTCCCTGAGCATCCGTAACCGTGAAGACAGGCACAGGGCGCAACTTTTCCAGAATTTGATCCTGGGGAAGTGCATAAGCGGGTTCAATGCCAATGGGAACAGAACCAAATAAACGTAGTGTTGGATCTGGATTCATCAGAAATGTACTTCCGATGACTCCCAAAACTGCGCCCAAACGAATGATAGATCTCATCATGTCTCCGTGTTGATTCGATAGTTAACCATCTGTGATCGTCTGCTTTGGCAGGATCACGAAAGATGCTAGGGTTAGGTTTAACAACAGGTTAGAACCTAGATGTCTTGACGGTTAGGTTTGTCCCCCTGTTTCCACCTGGACAATAATCACCAGCGAATCACGCTGATCCTAGAATTCCAGGCGTTTCAGTTGGGATTGCCTCTTTTGCCACAACTTAAATTGTTAGTGTACAACATTCGGTTAAATCAGGATGACCCGATTTGAGCCCGCCTATTGGTAGGGTTTCGAGTGAAACTGAAGTAACGGAATGAGTTCCCAGTCCAGGCTTAATCCCCCTTCCGCCTCATGTATTAACAATGGTTAAATCGGGATGACAGGATTTGAACCTGCGGCATCCTGCTCCCAAAGCAGGCGCGCTACCAAGCTGCGCTACATCCCGAAGCTTTACTTTAACCAGTATACCCTAATTTACACAGATGTGCTTAAAAAAATACAAAATTAAAGGGAACAGGGAACAGTCACCAGTGAAGGAGGGACAAGGGGACAAGAAGGCAAGGGGACAAAGGGACAAAAGCAGACAATTCTTTTCTTTTTCTGTCTTTCCACTGGTGACTGGTGAGGAGTGACTGATGACTGCTCCCCCGCTCTATCTAGTCTGGATACCAGAACATCCCCTTAATCCCCTCCGGATCGGGGATAAACCCTAAATTGCGGTAAAAATCTACCACATGGGGGTCAGCAAATAGAGTAATGTTGCTGATATCATCACTACGGAGTTTTTTGATGATAAATTTCATCAAGGCTTTACCCATTCCTTTATTTTGGAAGTCTGGATGAACGACCACATCCCAAAGGGTAGCATTAAAAGCATGATCGGACGTTGCCCTGGCAAAACCAATCAACCGTCGCTGGTTCCCTCGGATTTGCCACATGGACACCACTAGGTAGCTATGCTGAATTGCTTTTTTGACTTTACGCAGGGGTCGTCTAGACCAGCCGACTGCACTGCAAAGTTCTTCCAACTCATACAGATCAATGTCCCGATCAGTGCTAAAAAAAATGCGACCATTATTATTAGGAGACGACGGACGAGAACCTGGAAACAGCGAGTCCTCCCCGCCAGCCTCTAACCCCTCATACTCCGCCCGATAGGAAGGTGAGGTAGATGAATCCGAACTGCTAAACAAGTTTTTCCAAAAACCCATGCAGGCGTGGTTATGGTAATAGATGTGAATGACCGTACTAGATAGTATATCTTTCGTACCTTCTCCTCAATTATGGCTCCTGGCTTAAAATCCTCAACTTTGGAACTCCTAAAACGCTTCAATCGGGCGTTTCCACAGTTTTATGAGCAATTTGTCAGTAGCGAAATTCAATTGCAAAACTTGAAACTGGCCTATCAAGTTTACAAAACGAAACAAGCGGTGATTGAAATTCAGCCAGAGGGAAGTAAAAGTGCCCTCCATTTCGCCTATCGCAATCAGTCGTTTTTGTTGAGCGATATTTTTGGAGTCTTAGCCGCCTATGGTTTAACGATTCACAGCCTCAGTTTGTATGGCCAAATTTATCCCCCGATGTTGGTGTTTATTAAACTCGTGGTTTCACGGGGCGGAAAAGCATTAACGGATAAAACCTCAGAAAATGTTTGTCGCGCCGTTCGAGAAGCACTGGCGGGACATTTCGAGGTGGAGGAAATGTTGGCCGTTGAATTTAACCTAGATGCGGGGTTAGAGGATGTGGCGACGGAGTTTTATGTTGACCCGGTGTTTCACCTCCCAGCGTTATTAATTGAAGCGGATAACCAACCCGGACTTTTCTATAAAGTCATGTACGCGATTTGGCAGGAGGATTTATTAGTGGTGAATGCTAACTTATTAGTTTGGCGGGGACGTACTCGATTAATTTTATATTTGTTAGGGCCTAATGAAAGTTTAATTCCTGAATACCTGGGTCAAAAAATCGCCGAAGGAATGCGTCAACGACTAATGGGAGAACGGTTTTAGGAATTAAGAATTAAGAATTAAGAAGGCAGGAGGCAGAAGAAAAGAATTGTCTCCTTGTCCCCCTTGTCCCCTTGTCCCCCTTTCTCCTTGTCCCCCTTTCTCCTTGTCCCCTTGTCCCCTTGTCTCCCGCTGCTCTTTCTAACTGGTGACTGGTGAGGAGTGACTGGTTACTGATAACTTCTGACTGAACTTGTAAAATCGCGCTGGGTTGGTTATAAACAAGCTAACGTTCATTTTTTCCTAATTTCATCATGCTCTATGATTTGCATCCTAATCTAAGTTTTACCCCGCTACTGATTGTGATTGTTAACTATCGTACTGCTCATTTAACAATTGGCTGTTTACGTTCTTTGGTGGAAGAAGTACAAGCTTTACCCGGAACCCGTGTAGCTGTGGTAGATAATGCGTCGGGAGATGATTCTGTTGAATTAATTCAATCAACCATTGAAACAGAAGGATGGCAGGATTGGGTTTCGTTTTTGCCGCAAGAAAAAAATGGGGGGTTCTCTTTTGGAAACAATGCTGCTATTCGTCCCGCTTTAGAATCCAAACATCCTCCTGAATATATTTTATTACTTAATCCTGACACAACAGTTTATCCAGGAGCAATTCAAACCTTAGTTCAGTTTATGAACCAACATCCAGAGGTGGGAATTGCTGGATCTTCTCAAGAGTTTTCCGATGGAACAGTATTACCTTCAGCGTTTAGATTTCATACCCTTTTTAGTGAATTAGATAATGGCTTAAAATTAGGAATTGTTTCTAAGTTATTAAATCGTTGGGTTGTTGCTCCCCCTGTTTCTGAAGTCAATCATTCAACGGATTGGGTTTCGGGGGGATGTATGATGATTCGTCGTCAAGTGTTTGAACAAATCGGATTAATGGATGAAGGGTATTTTTTATATTATGAAGAAATGGATTTTTGTCTACAAGCCCAACGAGCCGGTTGGCAATGTTGGTATGTTGCTGAAAGTCGGATTGTGCATTTAGGAGGACAAAGTTCAGGCGTAACCGGATTGTATCGAAAACCGCAACGACGTCCTCAATATTGGTTTGATTCTCGTCGCCGTTATTTTATTAAAAATTATGGATCTGTTTATGCCGCTTTAGCGGATGGGATTTGGGCGGCTTCTTATAGTCTATGGCAAATGCGTCGCGCCATTCAACGAAAACCCGATGAAGAACCGCCACAACTTCTCAATGATTTTGTTAAAAATAGTATTTTTGTTCGGGGGTTCAGTTTATAGCTTATTAGTCTTAATATTGAGCTTTAAGAATTAACTTAAAATCAATTAGTATGTTCTGTGCGCTTAGTTTTTATGTTAAAATGACAATCAATAACAACTTTCAGTCAATCCTTTGTTATTATGAAGTTTTTATAAGATTTTGAGTGAAGTTTCAAGCTCGCTCTGATCGGGGTTCTACTCCCCCATCAAAATTGCCACCGTTGTCAATTTAAAAAACTTTTATTTTTTTATTTTTTTTAATATAATGATGCCATGCAGGTTGAAAATAAGATGGACTTTGATTTAGGGATCACCCGTTCGGAACCTTCATCAGGAGCAATTTTGGTTGTTGATGATAGTCCGGGTAATCTACATCTTTTATTTGATGCCCTCACACTCGCTGGATACGAAGTCCGCTGTGCTAAAAGCGGTGCGATGGCAATGATTGGCGTGCAGAGTTATCCACCGGATTTGATTTTATTGGATATTGGGATGCCAGGGATGAATGGCTATGAGGTGTGTCAGCAATTAAAAGCCAATTCTGAAACCTGTGAAATTCCCGTCATTTTTTTAAGTGCATTGGGAGAACCGTTGGACAAAGTGAAAGCGTTTCAGGTGGGTGGGGCAGATTACATTACTAAACCTTTTCAGTTAGAAGAAGTGTTAGTGCGAGTCAAGCATCAATTGACAATTCGGAACCTACAAAAGCAACTCAAAGAGGTAATTCAAGCCTTACAACGAGCTAACAATGAACTAGAATCTCTAGCAACATTAGATTCACTCACCCAAATTTCCAATCGCCGTAGTTTTGATCGTTATCTCGCTCAGGAGTGGGAACGATTAGCCCAGGAACAATTGCCCTTATCGTTGATTTTGGCAGATATTGATCATTTCAAAAAATATAATGATTTGTGTGGCCATCTCGCCGGGGATGAATGTCTTCAACGGGTCGCCCAAACGATTCGGAATACAGTTAAGGGTTCTGTTGATTTAGTGGCTCGATATGGAGGGGAAGAATTTGCGATTCTGTTACCTCAGACCGACCTCACAGCAGCCACTCAACTCGCTGAAGCAATCCGCTTGGCGGTCGAACAAATCACGATTACGGATGTACCCCAACTGCCCTATGAACACATGAGCATTAGTCTAGGAGTTGCGAGTTTGATTCCAGTTTCCCAGGACTCTATTGAAAGCTTAATTGCCGCAGCCGATCAAGCACTCTACAAAGCGAAAGAACAGGGACGAAATCAAGTTTGTATCTAATATCAGTAATCAGTAATTAGTAATTAGTAATCAGTAATTAGTAATCAATTATAACGAAGGGCGACTAAAAACTTAAGACTAACCATCGATGACTGATGATTGGTGACTGATTCGTGAGAGATAAAATGAAGATTTTCAATAGGGAGTTGCTTTCTTGGATTGGTATTACCCATATTCCCTTGCGGTGGGCGTTAGTGGTTCCCTTTGTGTTACAGATCGGGGGAGCGGTGACGGTCGTGGGTTATCTATCCTACCATAGTGGACAACAGGCAACAGAAAACTTAGCCAATCAGTTATTACAACAAACTTCTGAACGGGTGAGCGATCGCCTCGATTACTACTTGCACACTCCCCAGCAGATTATCAATATCAATCGTTTAGCCGTTCAAAGCGGAACA
>JBMDYE010000253.1:0-1724 GCA_048595135.1 Planktothrix sp.
ATTCTTAATTCTTAATTCTTAATTCTTAATTCTTTTATGAACGTGTTTTCGGTTGAACAGTTGCGAGTGGCGTATCCCCAACGGGGAGAAAACTTAATTTGGGCGGTTGATGAGGTTTCTTTTGCGCTTCAACCGGGAGAACGGTTAGGACTGGTGGGGGAGTCCGGTTGTGGGAAGTCTACCATTGGACGGGCGGTGATGCGACTATTACCCCCAACCGCCCAAATTCAAGGACAGGTGCGCTTTGAAGGACAGTCGGTGTTAGAGATGGATGCAGAACGGTTGCGGAAGTTTCGGGGGGAAGCCGTGGCGCTGGTGTTTCAAGATCCGATGACCCGCCTTGACCCCTTGATGACCATTGGCGAACATTGTTTAGAAACCCTACAAGCCCATCGTCCTCAACTGTCCCGTTCTCAAGCGAAAAATAAAGCCTTAGAAGTCTTAGAGGCGGTGAAAATTCCGGCGAGTCGTTGGTCACAATATCCCCATGAATTTAGTGGGGGAATGCGACAACGGGTTGCGATCGCTTTAGCCTTATTACTTGATCCGAAATTAATTGTTGCGGATGAACCAACCACCAGTTTAGATGTTACTGTATCCGCTCAAATTTTAAAAGAATTAACGCGATTGTGTGAAGAACGGGGAACCGCAATTTTATTGATTTCCCATGATTTAGCAATGGTAGGGGAATATTGCGATCGCATTGCGGTAATGTACCAAGGAAAAATGGTAGAAATTGGATCAGCAAAATCTGTGTTTCAAAATCCCCAACATCACTATACTCAATCCCTTTTAAATTCTGCCTTACATTTACAAGCGGTTGAGGAGAAAGAAATTGCTCCTGAAATTAATAATAACCCTCCTGAACCTTTATTAAAACTGCAAAATTTACAACAACATTACACATTAGAATCAGGATTTTTACAACAGCTTTTTTCTAAACAGAAAAGTTCGGTAATTAAAGCCGTTGATGGCATTGATTTAGAATTATATCCAGGGGAAATTTTAGGCTTAGTGGGGGAGTCGGGGTGTGGAAAAAGTACCTTATCTCGAACAATTTTACAATTAATTAAAGCCACCGGGGGAACCGTTGAATTTTTAGGGACAAATTTAACGCGACTTTCCCGTGAAGAGGTGCGAAAATATCGGCGTCAAATGCAGATGATTTTCCAAGATCCCCATGCGTGTTTAAATCCGATGATGACGGTGGGAGAAAGCATTGCTGATCCGCTGTTAATTCATCAAATGGCAAGTCCAGAAGAGGCGAAAAAACAGGTTTTAGAAATGTTAGAACGGGTGGGTTTAACGCCTGTTAATGATTATTATCAACGGTATCCAAGGGAATTATCCGGCGGACAACAACAACGGGTCGCGATCGCGAGAGCGTTAATTACTCATCCTCAGTTAATCATTTGTGATGAACCCGTGAGTATGTTAGATGCGAGTGTACAAGCTCAAGTTTTAGATTTAATGTTGGAATTAAAACAAGCGTTTAATTTAACCTATTTATTTATTACCCATGATTTATGGGTGGCGAGGTTTTTGTGCGATCGCATTGCGGTCATGAATGGGGGTAAAATTGTTGAATTAGGACAAACGGAAGAAATTTTCAGAAATCCGCAACATCCCTACACCCAAACCTTATTAGGTGCAGCACCTTTATTAGCAAAAACCTCTTTTTAAATCTCGTTTAAATGCTGCGTTCCCAACGAAACTTCCGTTCT
>JBMDYE010000254.1:0-8401 GCA_048595135.1 Planktothrix sp.
CCTGGATTAGAACAGTCATGGATGGGTTTACAGGTGTAACCATTCCTCTTGCACCAGAGGGATACAAATCAGGGTTTGTAGGGATTATTGGACGACCGAATGTGGGGAAATCCACATTGATGAATCAGATGGTTGGCCAAAAAATTGCCATTACCTCTCCCGTCGCTCAAACCACCCGCAACCGTTTACGGGGAATTCTCACGACCCCCGCCGCCCAGATTATTTTTGTAGATACTCCTGGGATTCACAAACCTCATCACCAACTGGGTAAAGTCCTAGTGCAAAACGCTAAACTGGCGATTCAGTCGGTTGATGTGCTGTTGTTCGTTGTTGATAGCTCTGTGGAAGCTGGAGGAGGCGATCGCTATATTGTAGACTTGCTCTCCAATGTTGAGGTTCCCGTGATTTTGGGACTGAATAAAGTTGATCAACAGCCCTCAGACTTTGAAAAGATTGATCAAAGTTATCATCAACTCGCTGAACCCTATCAATGGCCGTTAGTCAAGTTTTCGGCCTTAACTGGGGCGGGTTTTGAAGATTTACAACATCTGTTAATTAATCGCTTAGAACCAGGGCCTTATTATTATCCTCCCGATTTAGTGACGGATCAACCTGAACGCTTCATTATGGGAGAATTGATTCGGGAGCAAATTTTGTATCATACCCGTGAAGAAGTCCCCCATTCCGTCGCCATTTCCATTGATCGGGTTGAAGAAGATCCGAAAATTACTCGGATTTTAGCTACAATTTACGTTGAGCGTCCTTCTCAAAAAGGAATTGTGATTGGTCATCAAGGCAGTATGCTCAAAACCATTGGGAGTGCGGCTCGTGAACAAATTCAAAAGTTAATTGCTGGAAAAGTTTATTTAGAATTATTTGTAAAAGTTCAACCCAAATGGCGGCAATCTCGCAGTCAGTTAGCCGATTTAGGGTATGAAGTAGAGAATTAATGATTAAGTTTAAATACTTAATCAGTTATTCGCTCATTCATCGCTGAAATAGGTATTTATCGTTAATAAAATATCTAAAAAACTTATCAAACCTAAAAGGAATTTAAACGTTTGAGCAAGATCAACTGCTCTATACTTAAACTGACAATACAAAATCTCAGCAAACAATACCAGTAACCTACAATTCTCCTCAATATGAATACAACATTAGTCTACGGATTATTATTAGCCCTGGGCAATGGCTTGATCTGCATTTCTATTCCTACCCTGGTATCCTACAGCCAACGGAAGTTAAAACAATCCCAGGAACAGCAGTCACCAGTGATCACTCACCAGTCACCAGTGATCAGTCATCAGTCACCAGTCACCAGTCACCAGTAAAAAAGAGTAGCTTTGATCCGAGGGGACGCAGGAGGAGAAATTTGTGTTCTTTATTTCTTATTCCCAATAAATCGCAGTTCCCTTTTAATTCTTAATTCTTAATTCTTAATTCTTAATTCTTAATTCTTAATTCCACCGTTACTTCCAACCAGCGCGATCCATCACTTTAATCGCATCTCCATTGAATCTTCCGTAAGCAGAAACATTCATCGGATCGCTTTTGAAAGTTCCAAATTGGTTGAGAACAGGAGCAACGCCCACACCAGAAACCACAGGATATTCAAAATTGCTTTGAGCAAAAATCTTTTGGGCTTCTGGACTCGCTAAATATTCTAAAAATTTAATGGCTCCGGCTTTGTTAGGCGCGTTTCTGGCTACCCCGGCGCCACTAATATTAATATGGGTTCCGCTTGTGCGTTGATTCGGAAAGAATAAACCGACTTTACTCGCCACCGCTTTATCTTCTGGTTTAGATGAAGCAGCTAAACGGGCTAAATAGTAAGAGTTAACAATTGCCAGATCTCCAACCCCCGCCGCAACCGCTTGAATTTGAGCCGTGTCGTTTCCTTCTGGGGGTCTACCAAAGTTAGCCACCAATCCTTTCGCCCATTGTTCAGTTGCACCTGCACCCTTTTCTTCAATCATGGATGCGACTAAGGACTGGTTATAGATATTAGTCGAAGAACGCACCAAAACTTTTTTTCTCCATTTAGAATTGGCGAGATCTTCATAGGTAGAAAGTTGAGCCGGATTAACTTTACCTCTGTTATAGACAATAACTCTGGCTCGTCTTGATAATCCATACCAATTACCATTCGGATCTCGTAAATTAGCTGGAATGGCTTGATTTAACGCACCCGATGAAACAGGCTGAAAAATACCTTGTTGTTGGGCTCTCCACAGGTTCCCCGCATCAACGGTAATGAAGACATCAGCAGGACTATTAGCCCCTTCACTTTTAATCCGTTCTAACAGAGCTTCAGCATTCCCTTCGACGATATTGACTTTAATACCAGTCTTTTTCGTAAAGTTTTGATAGATCTGATTGTCACTTGCGTAGTGACGCGCAGAATAAACATTAAGGACTTTTGGGTTCGCTTCACTGCGATCAATACGGCTAACTCCCCCAAACGTAACCACAGCTAAAGCCGTTCCCACTGCCAGGAACGCTCGTCTGGTGATTTTGTTCATAGCTTTTGAATGATAAATGCAACTATTTCTCAGGAGGTCATTATAGCTTTAATGCAATTCATTCTCAATAATTGTTTTTTGATAAAGAGTATGGTAGGATTTATTCCTTTTGAAGGGAATAGGGGACAAGGAGACAAGGAGGGACTAAGGGACTATTTTTGCTTCCTTTTTCCTCCTGCCTCCAGCATAGCTGCCTTTCTAATCGCAAAATAGCGTATCACGGGTATTTCGTCCCGTTACAGGGTTGGTTCCAGTTGCAACGGCACAGAGTTTTTGTTGAGTATCTTTGCGTAAGAAGACATCGGTAAAATCTGCCCCGTCAATGATGGCACCGTCAAACTCCGTACTATTGGCATAAGCCCCTTCTAATAAGGCATTGGTGAGGTTTGCCCGACGGAAACGAGCCATATCGATCGTCGCATTTCTCAGATCTGCCCCTTCAAAATTAACGTCTTGCAGTTTAGCTCCAAATAAACTGACACCCCGCAGATCCGCATGGCTAAAGTTACTCCCCCGCAAATTCGCAAAGTCGAATTCTGAGTCCGTTAGCACTTGACCCGAAAAGTCCGTATTCAGCAACGTGCGTTTCTCATAATTTTCAGCCCGTGCGGATGGGGTTGTTAAGAGGGTAATGATTAACCACACACTGAGAATCACGGCAACGCCGATGGTTTTAATGGGCGAAAACATCCTCAAACTCATACATTCTCCACGTTACAACCGATCTTAAAAATCAGCTTAATACAACTTAATATTCTACGAGGACAAAGGAACAAGGGGAAGGGGGAACGGAGGGAGCGGAGGGAGCGGAGGGAGCGGGGGGAGCAGGGGGAGATAATTCTTCTATTGCAAGAGTGCCTTAATTCTTAATTCTTAATTCTTAATTCTTAATTCTTAATTCTTAATTCTTAATTCTTAATTCTAATGTTGGTGTCCATAGGCTCCCCGTTCTGGATAGAAAGGGGCGATTTCTTCTTGAATTGTTAATCCCATTTGCAAGAGCATTGAACAGAGGACAGGATCGGGAGAAAAGCGTAAATAATGGGAGGAAATTTCCAAAGCAACATGGCGATTACCCAGATGATAAGCTGCTTTGATTAAATCAAGAGAATGTTGGGCTGTTACTGTGATTACAGGTTCAGGTTTAGCAATAACTTTTCCAAAAATTTCTCCCGTTTCTGATTTTAATAAATCGCCTTCATTTAACACTGTCCCTCTAGGCAGACGAATATAAATTGTTTCTGCGTTTAAATTTTCTACATATTGGCGTGTTTTAGTCCGTTCTTCAGCGGTGAGATCTAAGTTAAACTTGATCGGTAAATTTTTCTGATCAGAAACAGAAACAACTTGAGTAAACACAATCATTGTTTGATTGAGATTTGGTTTTCAACTAGAGAACAATACTCATGATTATAAACCCTTTTTTTATGGATGAGAACGGTTTTTTCAGCTAGATTAATTTGTGGTGTTCCCGATTTCTTCCCTTTTATCGTTTAGTCTGCTAGCTATTCACCATCTTCTGTTGAACATTATGTCTTTAACTCCTACGTTTTTCGATACAGCTTTTACAATTAAAAGTATGCAGTTGGGATAGCTACTCAATTGATAAAACTTTTGTTTGAGGAAGATCTCGATTAATTTTTCCTAACCCTCAACCCCTATTAAACAAGTTTAAAAAGCGTTAGAAATAAATTTAAACGAAAATTTTGTTTCCTCTTATTTCCTCGAAATTCAACTCAGATTGCGATTAGCACTTATTAAACAACGATTAACTCGCACTATTAAAATTTAAAAAACCTCTTACCTTTGATGGAGAAGGGTTCATTCCTACGATAGAGTTAACTGAATCTTGATTTTGAGTATCTTGAAAAAGATATAGCTTTGTAAAAAACTTTCTTTCAACTTCAGCAAGCTAAGGAAAAATAATTGAATAAAACTTTAATTTTAATTTGTTAATCCTCAGCTTGTTAAATTCAACAAAAATTACTCACCAAAAAAACTATGACAAACCGTATTCCCGATCATCAAAACCCTAATCAATCTGTTTTTAATGGCGAACAGAGCGTTGATGATTATCTCAATAATCGTCGGGTTGAAAATAACCCTTATGCTCATCGAGATCCAGCTTATCGCCGGGATTATGCTGACCCTAGAACGAATGATTATGTTTACCCCGATCAAAGAAGAAGAGCCAATAATGAAGCGGCTTTGAGTACCATTTTGGGGATTGGCGTTGCGACATTATTAGCATTAGGGGCGGCTGCTTTAGTTTGGCCGAATTTGTTTAGAGGAAGTGACCCTCAAGCCCCAACGGTTGGGCCAGAACAAACGGAGTCCAATACTTCGACCACAACACCCACCACAGAACCAAGAACCAGCGAATCTGCTCCAGATACCGTAATTATTGATCGAACCCGCACTCAAGTGGTTCCAGTTCCGGTACAAACTCCTGCGGCTTCCCCCAATTCAGACGTTAATATTACGGTTCCCCCAAGCCAACCGCAAACCCCCCCTGATGTTAACGTCACGCCTCCCCCAACCCAACCCCAAACGTTACCCGATACAGACGGGACGTTGTTAGATACCAATCCTTCACCGAGTCCTGACACAACAACGACACCTTCAATTACCAACGATGGTAGCAATTTACAACAGACTGATCCGTATGCTCCCGTAGAAACTCAACCTGAAAGTAATTTGAATGATACCGGATCTGGGGAGTTAGTCAATCCCGGTGATGGTCGTACTGACCGATAATCCTGAATTGATTAGCAATCGAAGGTCAGCTTTCAGCAAACTGTTGAGGGCTGACCGATATGAATAGGAATTAAAAAATTGCGACAAAGCCAGTCATTTTGGCAGGAATTGGTCTACCCTCAATATACAACGGCGATTGTATGTGATTAGCTGCAATTGCCGAGTCGCTTGCTAAGACCATGAACTGTTATGCAACTTGCTCCCAAACCTGCTATTTCTGAATCTACCGCCAATCAACTCCCTACCGAAACGATTATTTTGGATGTGGGGGGAATGCAATGTGCAGGCTGTGTCAAAGCCGTTGAACGTCAACTCACACAGCAGTCTGGGGTGATTTCCGCTTGTGTGAACTTAGCCACAGAAGTTGCAACGGTTGAATGTGAAGCGAACCAAGTCAACCCCCAAGCGTTAGCATCCGTTTTAACCGATACGGGTTTTCCGACCCAACCCCGCAGTTTAACGTCAAACGCTTCAGATAAATTAAAGACGTTAAAAGAACGCCAACGCCAAGAAATGCGGCAACAAATTCAACGCATTTTAACTTGTGCGACGTTACTCATTTTATCTAGTATTGGGCATTTATATCATGTTTTTGGCTTTGGACATCTTCCCATTTTAAGTAATATTTGGTTTCACTGGGGACTCGCCACCATTGCGTTATTATTTCCCGGAAGAATGATTATTCTTGATGGAATACGGAGCCTCTGGAATAATGCCCCGAATATGAATACATTGGTGGGGTTAGGAACAGTTACCGCTTACAGTACCAGTTTAGTCGCGTTATTATTTCCCCAGTTAGGATGGGAATGCTTTTTTGATGAACCCGTGATGTTATTAGGGTTTATTTTATTAGGAAAAACCTTAGAACAGCAAGCGAGACATCGAACAGCAACGGCATTTCAATCATTAATTGAACTGCAACCGACAACGGCAAGATTAGTGGCAAAAGCAACAGAAGATTCGTTAACGGAAGTTAATTCTTTTGTGGAAATTCCCGCCGAACAGGTGCGATTGGGGGAATGGTTGCAGGTGTTACCGGGGGAAAAAATTCCCGTTGATGGTGAAATTGTTAAAGGAAAAACCACCGTTGATGAATCGATGTTAACGGGGGAATCGATGCCTGTTTTAAAGCAATCTGGGGATACGGTTGCCGCCGGAACCATTAATCAATCAGGACTCATTATTGTACAAGCAACTCGCATCGGTTCAGAAACGACTTTAGCACAGATTGTGCAGTTAGTTGAAACCGCCCAAACTCGCAAAGCTCCCATTCAAAAATTAGCCGATACGGTGGCGGGCTATTTTACTTATGGGGTGATGAGTTTAGCGACATTAACCTTTTTATTTTGGTATTTTGTCGGAACTCGCATCTGGCCGGATCTGATCACAATGGGTGGGGTGAATATTGCCACGAATGCACCCTTATTATTAAGTTTAAAATTGGCGATCGCTGTGTTAGTCATTGCTTGTCCTTGTACGTTGGGGTTGGCAACTCCCACAGCAATTTTAGTGGGTTCAGGACTCGGTGCAGAACAGGGGTTATTAATTAAAGGTGGGGATATTTTAGAACGGGTTCACAAACTAAATACGATTGTTTTTGATAAAACTGGAACCTTAACAACGGGTTCCCCAATTGTAACGGATTGTTTGTCAATTTCCGATCAATCTCCTCAACAAATATTACAATTAGCAGCAACCGTTGAACAAGGAACTTGTCATCCTTTAGCAGAAGCGATTTTAAAAGAAGCAAAACAGCAAAATGTCCCCTTATTAAGGGCGGAAAATTTTGTCACGGAACCAGGGTTAGGTATTTCTGCAACGGTGGAAAATCAAGCCGTATTTGTTGGAAATTTAGCCGGATTAAAAGAAAAAGGCATTAATCCTCCTGAAATCAAAACAGAATTATCAGGAAAAACGTTAGTTTATGTGGCAGTTTCCGGTCAAATCTGGGGAATAATAGCGGTGAGTGATACCTTAAAACCTGATGCTCAATCAGCCGTTAAACAGTTACAGAAAATGGGGTTACGGGTGATTTTATTAACAGGCGATCGCTTATCGGTTGCAGAAGCGATCGCAAAACAGTTAAACCTAAAATCAGAGGATATTTTTGCCGAAGTTCGTCCTGAAGGAAAAGTTAAAACGATTACGGCTTTACAACAACAAAACCAAATCGTTGCAATGGTGGGAGATGGGATTAATGATGCTCCTGCTTTAGCCCAAGCAGACGTGGGAATTGGGTTACAAATGGGAACCGATGTTGCGAACGAAACGGCGGATATTGTGTTAATGCGAAATTCATTAATTGATGTCGTGAATTCAATTCAATTAAGCCGTGCCACCTTCAACAAAATTCGTCAAAATTTGTTCTGGGCTTTAGCTTATAATATCTTAGGAATTCCCGGTGCTGCTGGATTATTATTACCTCAATTTGGGATTTTATTAAATCCTTCCACCGCTGGTGCGTTTATGGCATTTAGTTCAGTGAGTGTTGTGACCAATTCCTTATTATTACGGCATCATTACGAGAGGATGCAAACAAACCGGATTTCTACATAAAATTAGGGACATTCGCCGAAAAACCGGGTTTCTATACAAAGTTAGGGGTTGAGATGAGCAAGACTAACTTAGAAGCCCGGTTTTTGATCTCCATAAAAGCTACCTTAAACTAAATTAAAACTTAATTAATTGAAAATAACTAATCTATTTACAAGGGTTAAAAGAGATGCTTAAATTAAAAAGATATTTTTATATTAAGGGTACAATTTAAGTTTACTATTTATATAGTATAGCTGAGGTATTCTATGATTCCGGGTGAACTATTTGTTAAAGCGGGTAAAATTGAACTGAATGTGGGGCGTCCCACCTTGACGGTTAAAGTGGCGAATACAGGCGATCGCCCCATTCAAGTGGGTTCCCATTACCATTTTTATGAAGTGAATGAAGCCTTAAAATTTAAACGGGAAAAAACCAAAGGAATGCGGTTAAATATTCCCGCTGGAACTGCGGTGCGTTTTGAACCGGGAGATGAACGGAATGTGGAATTAGTCGCCATTGGAGGAAGTCGAGAAATTTATGGGTTTAATGGGTTAATTAATGGACAAGTCACTATAGAATTAAAAGCG
>JBMDYE010000255.1:0-20940 GCA_048595135.1 Planktothrix sp.
TCCGACTCAACCGTTACAGAACCTCCGACCCCACGACAACCGAATTTAACAGAAACGGTGATTCCGGTTCCTCCGGTAACAACCGTTGCGCCCCCTTCCGCGAAACCGCAAAAACCCGCACCAGCAGGGGGCAAGTTATCGGGATTATTGGGAACATTAACCGGTTTATTTCAGAAGAAACCAAAACCGCCTAAAGTTGAAAAAACTAAGCCTATTGTTTCTGTAGAGTCCCCTGTACCCTCGCCAATCAAAGATCAGACACCACCGCTTGAAACGGTGACTCCCATCGATGCAGAATTCGATGAATTTGATGAACTCGAATCGGTTGCGGCGGCGAGTGAAGCTACTGTTGAAACCGTTGAAACAAAACCCGAAACCTCAACAGAACCCACTGTTACTGAAGTTGAAACCGTTGAAACAAAATCCGAAACCTCAACAGAAACTATTAAGGCTGAAGGGGTTGATATTGTTGAAGTGACAATTGATAATATTGAAGCGGAACCTGTTGAACAACCGACTCGTTCACCGTTTGAAGAGATTGTTTCTTCCCCGACTTCGACCGTTGAAGTTGTGATTGAAATGACCGATGAGCAGTTAAATCAAATTGCAGATGCGGTGGAAGAAAAATTAACTGAAAACTTACCATCAGTTACAGCAGAAATCGTTGAAGTGATTGAAGAGGCTCCTGAATCTAATTCAGAATCAGAATTATCTGAAACGGAACCAACCACACCTCCGAGTTTAGTTCGTCCGAATCCTCCTGATCCAGATTTAAAAGCAGCCGCTCAAAACTCAACAGAATCTCCTCCATCACAACCCGAATCTCCAAAGGATTCATAACGTTTTTCTAACGGTTTAACCCGTAATTCTAACAGTAGAATATTTATGGCAACTTGGCTTTGTGTAAAACAGTGTGGGGCTTGCTGTCATCTTGACCCCAGCGATCGCCCGGAATTAGAAGATTATTTAAGCCCCGAAGACTTACAACATTATTTAAGTTTAGTCGGGGAGGAGGGATGGTGTATTAATTTTAATCACGAAACCAGAGAATGCAATATTTATGCAGATCGTCCTTGGTTTTGTCGCGTAGAACCCGATACCTTTAAAACCTTATATGATGTGGAACCGGAAGAATTAAACGATTTTGCCATCGAGTGTTGTCTCGAACAAATCGAAGGTGTTTATGGTGATTTATCCCCAGAAATGGATCGCTTTATTCAGGAAACAGAAGAAGTAGGAATTAAGAATTAAGAATTAAGAATTAAGAATTAAGAATTAGGCAATGGGCAATAAGTATCAATTTTTCCCTCTGCTTCCTCCGCTCCTCCGCTCCCTCCGCTCCCTCTGCTCCCTCTGCTCCCTCTGCTCCCTCCGCTCCCTCCGCTCTCCTTGTCCCCTTGCCGGATTCGAGAAAATATGAAAAGATTATGAGGTGTATGCAACTGGCAACCAGACAGCGAACCTATGAGCTTACCCCCATCCCTGATTGAACCGGAAACCTTAGAAAAAAAGGCGATCGCATCCCCTACACCTTCTCAACCCTTAACCGAAACTTCCTCGTCTTCTAGTGACCCTCAACCCAATTCCTCGACAAAAAGCACCTGGGCAATTTTCGGATCAACCTTCATTACCATTTTTCTGGCTGAAATTGGGGATAAAACTCAACTCACCACGTTATTAATGACCGCAGAATCCCACGCCCCTTGGGTTGTATTTGCAGGCGCAGGAACAGCCTTAGTTTTAACAAGTTTTTTAGGCGTCTTACTCGGACAATGGTTAGCCTCTCGCATTTCACCCAGAACTTTAGAAAAAGCAGCAGGAATCAGCTTATTATTGATTTCCGCTTTATTAATTTTAGAAGTTTTACAATGAAGAATTAAGAATTAAGAATTAAGAATTAAGAATTAAGAATTAAGAATTAAGAATTAAGAATTAGGGAATAGGGAATAGGGGATAGGGGACAAGGAGATTATTTTTCCTTCCTTCTTCCTTCTTCCTTCTTCCTCCTGCCTTCTGCCTCCTGCCTCCTGCCTCCTTTTAACTGATTATGGATTTACAACTTTTAGGCTTAACGTTTATTACGGTTTTTCTGTCGGAATTAGGGGATAAAAGTCAAGTGGCGGCGATCGCCCTGAGTGGGAGTACAAAATCCCCTCGTCCGATCTTTTTTGGCACAGCCGCAGCACTCTTATTAGCAAGTTTTCTCGGCGTTATGGTTGGAGAAGGGGTTGCTGAAGTGTTACCCACTCGTTTAGTTAAAATTGCCGCCGCCATTGGCTTTGCAATTTTAGGGATTCGTTTATTATGGTTTAAGCAAGAAGAAGACCCTAACGCCTAACATCACCTCGTTATTACAACCTAATAAATTATCCTGAATTTTAGAACTGGAAATCGCAAATAATATAGCAGTTTATCATCCGGTGAACGATACCACAGAAGCTTTGTTTCTTAGTGATATTCTGCTAATTTTTCTGTTCTAAAATTCACAATTATGTTTAAAAAAGTTTTCAATTTTGTAAAAGATGTTGTCTGGCCTATTGGTAAACCCCTAATTTTTACCTTTTTTCCGCAATATGAACCTTTACTCAAAACCCTTTTACCCATCGCAGAACCTTGGGTACAAAAATTATTAGAACAAGCTCAATCTCCCGTTGCTATTAATTCAACAATTGAAGTTAACCCCAGTCAAATTCTCAGCAATATTGAATCATTAGGAAGTTATAAAACCTTAACTCAATTATCAGGTCAATCTTCTCAATTATTACTTCTCACTGACGATATTGATGTATTTGCGCCTGTCGAAAAAAGCCTTAATTCTCTGATTCCTTCCAGTGGTTCTATTCTCCCAGAATGGACAATGAATTATCCTGGGGGAATTCTCGCATTAGATGGGGATGATAGTTTAATCGGTTCTAATCAAACGGATGTGATAAATGGCAATACAGGAAATGATCAATTATTCGGTGGAGAAGGAATAGATTTGTTGCGGGGAGGTCGGGGAAACGATACGTTACAGGGGGATGGCGGTAATGATGTAATTAACGGAAACCGAGATGATGATTTAATTATTGGGGGTGATGGCGATGATTTACTTAGAGGAGGAAAAGGGCGAGATAGTTTAGAAGGAAGTGCCGGAAATGATATTTTAATTGGGGATTTAGAGCAGGATATTCTAACCGGAGGATTAGGAAGCGATCGCTTTATTTTAGGTGCGAATCCTGCCGAACTACAACTTGATACCACCCAAGCCGATATTATTACCGATTTTAACGCCACCGAAAGCGATAAAATTATTATTATTGCTGGTTTAACCACCGAACAACTCACCCTAGAAACCTTTGATCAAACGGCTAATTTAACCCTTGCTAATGGTGCGACTCAAGGGATTATCATCCGTCAAACCACAACAGGAAATATTTTTGGAATTGTCACTAACACAACCGACACCAACGCCGTTACAAATGGAATTACCATTGTTAATACCAGTGACCCTTTATTAGGACTAGGCTAATACAGTCACCAGTCACCAGTCACCAGTCATCAGTTGAAAGTCATCAGTCAAGAGTAAACAGTTAAATAACGTAAAAGTGTGAATTAAGACATTTGTACATTCTGTGAATTATGATTGTATTCGCTGACTGGCTAATAACTGTTAACTTTTTCACTGGTGACTGGTGACTGGTGACTGGTGACTGTATTACTGGTACAATCAATCACCAGGTTTGAGGAGAAATGATGAACTGGATGCGTTACATTGCCGTTGCTTTGATTAATGCTGTGGGTGTCGTGGTGGGAATTATTCTGGTTCCAGCCCCTCCAACTTTAGCGCAGTCTTCTCCTAATCAGCTTGAATATCGAGTTGATGACTCTGGGATGCAGCTACAACAATTTCAAGTCGATACTCCTACTGTTCCCAGTTTACAAACCACAGAAATAACGCCGACTTCTTTAGCAGAATTATATCAACTGCGCGATCGCATTGAAGTTGAATTAAAAAAAGTCTCTAATCCTCCCGATCTTAATTCTAATTTAGAAGCATGGCAATATCAGTTACAACTGAAACAATATGAAACGTTAGTGAAAGCGCAAAAGCAAGTGGCAGAGCGCATTCAATATGAAGAAAAAGCCCAACAAATTTGGAATAATGCCTCTACCTTTGCTAATCAAGCTGTTAGTTTAGGACAAAATCCCCAAACTCGTTCCGTTGCTGAATGGGAAACCGCTCAACAACTCTGGAAGCAAGCGATTGATACCCTGCGTCAAATTCCTTCTGACTCTTTTCTGAATCCGAAAGCTATTGATAAAATTGTTGAATATCAAAGTTATTTAGCGATCGCCTCCTATCAAAAAGCTCTAGCGCAACAAACCCAAGAACAATCCGCCCAAGAACCTGAAGAAACTGCCCCCGTTTCAATTGCAATTCCCCAATTCCCAGGCTTTCAAATGTATGGCGATACTAACCGAGATGGCATTGTTAATGAATCCGATGAACAGCGACCGGAACAATGGTCATTATCAGTGGGGCCATTAGTATTATTTAATAATGATGATGATGATCAAAATGGATTACCCGATTGGAAAGAAAAAGGCGTGAATGGGAGCGAGGATGAACAAGATTTAGCCTTGGTACATTTTAAAGTCTCTCAAGATTATGCCGGATCAGAATTATTAATTACGGCAGATGAAAATGCGCGTCCTTATATTAATTTATTTCAGAAAACCAAAACCGGATGGAAACCCATTGATTTATCTGGGTCTACCCCGTTAGAATTTGGTTCAGATATTATTTTAGGCGTAGAAGCGAAACAATTTGCGAATCGGAAGTGGACGGGATTAATTAATCTACAAGCGAGCGCTCGGAAACAAGGGCAAATTATTGCAACGGATACGATTCAAATGGGTGTGGCTCCTTGGATTATGTCATCGAATACCGCATCGGTTTCTGAAGTGCATATTAGCGATCGCGGCGATAATAAAACCATCATTGATCAAGTTAAAAATATTGTTGAATCAGCAGGCGCGAAACTGAAAGTAACTCCCGGTGCGACCGTTTCCATGCAAGGAACCCAAGAAATCGGTTATGTTCAATTTCCCAAATCAACAGGTTTAGAACAAAATCCGGTTGTTTTAAAAGGAAATCGCAGCAGCGAAAGTGATGATTATGCAGAATCTTTAATGAGTAAAGATTTTGGCTGGTTTGAAATTGGGAAACCGCGCCAAATGGATTCCCTGAATCAATGGGCAGATTGGTATAATAATTTAGCTGTTACTCCGCCGTTAAACGGTTATCCGTTAGGGCGAATTTATTATGGAAAAGCGGATAATGTTTCTCTACATCCTGATGTAGTCGAATTTTTAAAAGCGCAAAAAGTCCAAGGCGATCCCGTTGAAATTGATACCTCTTGGTTAATGATGCGTCATGTGGATGAAATTATTAATTTTATTCCCAGTCCCTCCGGTGAACCGTTAATGTTAGTAGCCAGTCCTGGGGAAGGGGTAAAACTCTTAAAAGATTTGGAGAAAAAAGGCTATGCAGGCGCCGCCATTAACCGAGGATTGAGTACGCAAACGACGGTTCGAGCAGCGTTGAATAATCAACTATTAATTCAACATAACCTCAACTTACAAGAACAAAAAATTGATCCCCTCATTGACCAATTAAAGAAAGAATTCAATCTCAGAAATGACCAAATCATTGAAATTCCGGCTTTGTTTAGCTATAGCGGTTATGCGTGGTGGTCAAATTTAATTAATTGTGTTTATGTGAATGGAGAATTGTTAGTTTCTAATCCCAGAGGTGCGTTAATTGATAGTCAAGATTACACCCAGGAAGACTTTAAACGCCGAGTTGCTGTTGCTGGAATTAACGTTAACTTCCTAGATGATGATTATTATCAAGAATTACAAAGCAACATTTACAGCGCCACCAATACCACCCGTATTGGAATAGAACAACCGTTTTGGGAAGAATTAAGAATTAAGAATTAAGAATCGCGTAGCGTCCTGAGCGGAGCGAAGGATCTGAATTAAGAATTAAGAATGGGCAATGGGCAATGGGCAATGGGCAATAGGCAATAGAGAATTAAGTATAAATTCCTTTCCCTGCTCAAAGGCGCTCCCTCCGCTCCCTCCGCTCATTTCAGAGGTAGGGAACGAATAAAACGGAGGATTTCACGGTTTTGGGGTTTTAATTTTAAAGCTTTTAAGGCAGAGACTCGCGCTTGAGAATATTGTCTCATTTTAGCTAAAATTTGAGCATTTAATAACCATAATTGCGGATTATTACGGTTTAATATTAAAGCTTGTTCAGAGGATTTTAACGCTTGTGAATATTGTTGTAATTCTAATAAAATTTCTGCTCTTAATTTCCAAGCTTGTTCTTGTTTAGCATCCAGCTTTAGAGCTTGTTCTAAAGAGAGAATCGCTTCATCATGTTGTTTTAAATGCGTCCAAGCAATGGCTCGATTTGTCCAAGCGGGAGCAAAATCTGGTTTTAAATTAATCACTTGATCATAAGATTTAATGGCTTCTTGAGCCGCTTGTAAATGATTCATTAACAGATTTCCCCGTAAATACCAAACTTGATAATCATCTGGTTGAATTTGAATGACTCGATCAAAGGCAGATAAGGCTTGTTGATAGTCTCCTAACTGCATTAAAATTTGACCTTTTTCTCGCCATGCTAAATGGAAATTCGGTTGAATTTGAGTGGTTTTAGAATAAGCAAAAAGGGCATCCTGATATTCTTCTAACTTTTCTAAAACTTGTCCTCTTCCATACCAAGCGGGATAAAAATTAGCTTGAATTGCGATCGCTTGATCAAACGCGGCTAAGGCTTCTTTCCATCGTTTTAAACGGTAGAATTGATTCCCTCGATTTGACCAATCTAAAGCGGTTAATTCTCCGCCGGATAACGGAGAAATTGTTAAAAATCTTTGAATTGATTTTAATTCTGTTGCGGTCATTAAAGCAGGAGGTTGAGTAATAATTCTAAAGTTTAATTCCAGTCCTGATTGGAATAATCTATCGAGGGGAACTCCGGCGCTATATCCAACGGTAACACGAGAAACTAAACCGGAATTTTGATCTTGAAAAATTTGTCCTTCTGATTTTCCATGTATGCCAATCACTCGTCCATCGGTGTCTAAAATGGGTGAACCACTCATCCCAACTTGGGTAATATTCGTATAAAATAAATCATAGCCTTGAGTGAAAGGAACTTTAATAATTGTTGATTTTTCTGATTCACTCATTAAAACTCCCGCCGTAAAAACCCGTCTTCGCTCAGAAAGCGGTAAACGAGATTCTGGCCAACCGGAAATAAAAATATATTGCGCTTTAGCATCATAATTATAGTCCGCTAAAGTGGCAACCGGATAGGTTGTTTCACTGGTAAACGGTAAAATTGCGAGATCAATTCCAGGTAGTTTAATAATTTGGTTATAGTTTAAAAAATGTTGTTTTCCATCGGCTGTAATTACCGTATATTCATCTGGTGTTTTCACAACATGATTGGCAGTTAATACATAATAAGTATTCCCATCTCGACTAAAAATTACACCAGAACCTGGATTAGTTCCCTCAATTAAAACCGTAATCCCTTGACTGATGCGGTTCACTTCTTCAGCCGTTAACCCCAGGGTTTGATCCGCCATCATCAAAAACAAGGTTAATCTAAAAATTAATAATAAAAATTGATAAAAATAGGGATTGACTTTCAGCCAAAAACGCATATTAATGATCACCGCTTGCAGGACTACTTCTTACTTCCAGCCAGCTTGCGTTGATCCGGTTCTAGTCGTCAATATTGTAGGGTGGGCTTTGCCCACCAAAACCTCAACCTCTAAGCATTGATGAAAGACTGATTCGTTGTTAATTTATTGATTATTTTCAGAAGGATTCAGTCTTAACTCAATTCGATTTCCTTGTTCTGCTTTTCCCAGATCTTCAGGAGGATTCAAACAAGTTTCTAACAATTGAGAAACGGTAATTCCACTCGCTTCATTGCGGAGTCCCACCACACAATAAGAGAATTTTTCCGGTAATAAACTACGGCGACAACCATCCAGAACATTCAAAGGTTCTGCTTCATTGGTGTTATTACTAATATTAACAACACAATTTGCGAGTTCATCCGGTCGCCGCACCTGTACACAACTGTTGAATATATCTTCGATGGTTAAATTGGTTACGCCTCTTTGCATTGTGCTAACACAATAGCCGATATTTCTGGGTCGAGCCGCTGCTGCACAACCTTGAGATGCTAACTCGGCTGAAACGCCTGCACTAACCAATTGTTCAGCACAGATGGCATAATCCTTGTCCCGAATCAAAATAAAGGACGGAAAGGCAGCCGCCGGAAGAACTGGAACGACTAAGGAGAGCATACTCACCGTCGCAGCAAAAGGCATCCAACGCTGATACTGTAGTAAACAACTGAATAACTGTTCTTTCACCCTAGAACCCCCCATAATAAAACGATTCCTATCTGTTAAAAGTTTTGCATAATAATACCAAACAAACAGTAACTCCGAACCCGTCAGAGCGTGAGAAAGAGTGGAAGAGTACCGTTGAGCGCAGGGGAAGGGGAGACAAGGAGACGAGGGGACAAGGGGAAAATTGATTTTCTACTGATTACTGATTACTGATTACTGATTACTGACTCTTGCCTATCGGCCTATTGGCAACGTATACTAGAAAATTGGTGCAAAATTTTATGCGGAGAAGAAGTTAGATGGCTCGATATAGAGGCCCCCGTTTGAGAATTGTTCGTCGTCTGGGGGATTTACCTGGTTTAACACGGAAAAGTCCGAGAAAAGCTTACCCCCCTGGACAGCATGGCCAAGCTCGTCGGAAACGGTCTGAGTTTGCGGTTCGGTTAGAGGAAAAGCAAAAATTACGTTATAACTACGGCGTTTCTGAACGTCAACTGTTACGTTACGTCCGTAAAGCTCGTCGCGCTTCCGGTTCTACAGGTCAAGTGCTGCTGCAACTGTTGGAAATGCGTTTGGATAACACCATTTTCCGTTTAGGAATGGCTCCCACCATCCCCGCCGCCCGTCAGTTAGTCAGTCATGGTCATGTCACCGTTAATGGTCAGCGTGTGAACATCCCCAGCTATCAATGCAGACCGGGCGAAATCATTGGGATCAGAAATAACGAAAAATCCCGCGAACTGGTGAAAGCCAACTTACAATATCCCGGTTTAGCGAACGTTCCCAGCCACCTGGAGTTAGACAAAGAACAACTCGTTGGTAAAGTGAACAGCGTGATTGACCGGGAATGGGTGGCGCTGCAAATTAACGAACTGTTAGTGGTTGAATACTACTCCCGTCAAGCCTAACGATTTTGGATGGAAGATTTTGGATTTTCAATGGTCGATTCGGGGTGAACATCTCATCCATCTCAGGACAAGTTTAACCATCTGTCTATCCAAAATCTATTCTCTAAAATCTAAATTAATGTTATCCCCCAATTTGGGACATGGTTCGGCTATACGTTCCGATGGTGCCAGAGTCCCGTTGTTTAAAATTTATATCGGGTTTAATTCCTAATAGGTAACGTACCTGTTCTCGTAACTCCTCAAACGTCACATTTTGGCGCAGAGGAGTTTTTAAGTCAATTTGTCCGGTTTCATTCAATAAACAAGGTCGCAACCAGCCATCGGCGGATAATCTCATGCGGTTACAGCGATCGCAAAAACATTCTGACATTTGACTAATAAATCCTAACGTTCCCTTCGCACCGGGAATTTGAAACACATCCGCAGGGCCGTTTCCTCTCACTTGTGAAGATTCTAACCCCCATTTTTCCCGAATTTGTTGTCTTAATTGTTCTGAAGAAATCCAACCGCGATCGGCAAATAAATCGTTATTTCCAATCGGCATAAATTCAATAAATCTCACGTGCCATTTCCGATCAATTGTTAATTGGGCTAAATCCAAAACTTCATGATCATTCACCCCCGGAATTACCACAACATTTAATTTTAACGGATCAAAACCCACCCGATAGGCTTCTTGAATTCCCTCCCATACCTGTTGCCAACGGCTGCGTCCTCGATTGCCAATAATTTGATTAAAAATATCAGGATCAAGGGAATCTAAACTAATATTAATTCGCCTCAGTCCAGCGTTATATAAATCTTCCGCTAATCCAGATAATAAAAACCCGTTGGTGGTGAGGGCAATATCTTTCGTTTCAGGAAAGGCGTTAATTTGTCTAACTAACTCAACGATCCCAGGACGCAGCAACGGTTCCCCGCCTGTTAAACGAAATCGAGTAAACCCAACGGGAATAAACACTTCTCGCAACAGGGTTAACAGTTCATCCAGGGTTAAAAGATTCTGTTGTAGGATGTAATTCATTTCCATTCCTTCCGGCATACAATACTGACACCGAAAGTTACAACGGTCAATCAAACTAATGCGGAGATAGTCAACTGAGTTCATGGAATTTAAGCAGTTTGGCTTAATACAGGTCTTACCGTATTATGTCGAATTTTTATATTGCTTTGCCAATTATTGAGGTGTTAATACTCAAACTTCTTCAATTTGGGAACTGTAAACCATAAATCAGTCGGGATAATCGGTTCAATGGTTGAGTCAGATCCCCCCACTTGGCTGGCGCGAAGAATCATTAAAGAAGCCCCTAATTGTAATAATACCATTGCCAGTTGATCATTAATTAAGCGGGGTAAAAGCGATCGCCAACTTGCCCATAATTGCCCTAACGTTTTTAATGGGGTTTCGACGGGAAACGTGCCTAAATTCGGCGTACTATAGCGCCAATCTTCGCGGGGTTTTCCAGTGGGTGTGAGAATTAATTCTAAACTACTCACCAAATTACTTAACTGAATAAACCGTTGGGTTTGTTCATGGTCGGGATGTTCCCGTAACCATTTAAGAAATAAAGGATTTAATTGAAATTGAGCCAGCATTCGTTGCAAAGCTAAATATAACGCTTGACTGGAATCTTGACAACAGGAATTAATCGCGCTGACAAAGGTAGTTCCGGTTCCATCTCCGATCCGATAACGGGCGGTCATAATGTCTAATTCATTAATCACAAAATTCAGGGGAGAAAAGTGAAACCCATCAAAATCATAATCTTCCGTCAGGGGAGGAAATTTAATAAGAATATCGGCAAACGGACGACGCCCTAACCATCCCCATTGGCGATCGCCGATATAATGATTGAATGAAATTGAACCGGAGATAATTCCATCTTCATTATGAGTATAAATTTGTCGATATTCAATTTCAAACCGTAATTCTTGAGTCATTTGATCTCGAACAACCGTTGCAATTCCGTAAGCAAAATGACCAAAGAAAATGCCAAAGGGGGTATTTTCTCCGCCTTTTTTCCCGCCAATTCCCCCATAAACGTGCATGAGTAAACTGCGATCGCCTTCTTTCCAAATCGATTCGGCTAAGGATTGATTAGAAACTTGGGGGGATGAATTAGAAGTGGCAATTTGGGGAGCGAGCAGAACTTTAGAAATGTTTCCTTTCGGACAACGTTTCTCGTCCCAATAATCGTGATTAATATAATTAACGGTTTCTTTTTCTCCGGTCAATACCTGATCAGGAATGAGTGATAATAATGCTTTCGGGGCTAAGGATTGCACCACAAACTGACCATTAATATTTTGCTGACCATAAATATACCATCCTGATGAATTAACGGGAGATTGTTCTAAATCATTATTTAAAAAAGGAACAACTCCTTTATTCGTCAGGACAACAGCAGGTAAATAAACTTGTTCTTCTACCCCATCAAATTGTTGAGACTTGGGGTTATAGTGACGAACTAAAAACAGGTCATTTCCTAAATTTTTAACAAACGTCACCACTGCATAAAACCGTCCTGAAATTTGAATGGGTTCTTGCTGAATTAATATTGTCGGACGTTCGGCGCCTGTATCTTGAAGAATCACAGGTTCCGGTAACATTACTATTAGATCATCTTGGGGTCTAGCTCCCGCCAAAGATTCTAAGGGGTCAACGTTTAACCAACCATCAATGCGTCGGGGGTGAATATTTCCTTGTTGTTCACTGACTCTAGCTTGGTCAATAAACTTGACATCATTGGTGACATATTTAACGCGAGTTTTAACATCAAACTTTCTGAGATCCCATCGCAGATTTACAATTTGCCCGATGCGATGTTGATGGGTTGCATCGGCGTGATAAATTTCAAATAATGCCCCCTGAACTTGTTGACGTTCTGACTTTTTGGGTAAAATCAAACGACCGATCCAAGTGCTAATCGGTTGATAGAGTTCAGACTCAACGGTTTGTTTAACAGGATAGTAACTAATCTGATTAAACACAGCTTGTTTAAACAGTTCATAGTTACTTTGTTTTCTAAATAAATCAGGATCTAATCCGGTTAATGCCCAATTTTCTAATAAAATTCCGGTAACAATATTGGTAGTTTGCTGTAATTTTGTAATGCCATTGGGTAAGACTTCACTTCCCATCGGCCCCCCTTCCAAATTATGTGCCACAGGCCCCAAATCAATAAACCGAATTTTACCGCGACGTTTGGCTTGATTCCACTTGGATAACAACATAAACGGCCAACGTCCGGCGAAAAGAATTGCCCCAACTTTTTCCACAGAATCTTTTTGACCCACGAGGTGATAAAGTTCCTCTGCAATCATCACCCCTGGATGGCTACTCATCACACCTGCAATGGAAATGACTTGAATTGGGACGTTTAAAGTATGTTTTAGAAAGGGAACAACTCCTAACGACATTTGACCGCCCCCACTATAACCAATTAAGGTGAGAGGAATGCCACAACCGAGTTGATAACCATTATTTAGCAAGCTATTATAAATAACTTGAGCGAGTCCTTGGTTTTGAATGGGGCCATAACGACGGTCGGCGGAAATTGCGACGGCAACGACATTTCTAATATTAATAATAAATCCAATTGGGTGAGTGGGATTTCGGGCAACAATCGAGTCAATAATTCGCCATAAAAATGAAAAGAGTTGATTTTCTGAAACGGGACGGTTCGTGACGGTATAGGGAATAATTCCTTTAACAATGGCAATCTGATCAGGAAGGGCTTTTCCCAGTTCTTCTAAAAATTCTTCAACTTCGGGTAAGTATTGATAAGAGCCTTGATTAATCCCGTCTAAGTACATGACATAATGATTAACTGGGGTATCCGTTGGCAATTGTTCAACTAATGTACCTGAATTTTCTAAGGGTTGAGGCCCATACCATCCCGCCCACCAACTTAAAGATTCTAAGGGGGTTAAAAGGATAGAAATTAATAAGGCAACGGCACTAAATTGAGCAACTTTTATCGCTAATTTTAAGGTGCTATTTAAGGCATTAAACCAAGTCGAAATGGACAGTTGAGAGTTGGGAGAAAACAGAATAACAGCCAGGAACACAACCCCGGCAATTATAATAAACGTTGACAACGATAGTCGCTTTTTCTGAGGGGTCTCTTTCTGAGCTTCTAATAAAATTTCATTCCCCATTTCAATCACATTGGGGTTCCCATCCATAATCATTTGTTCAATGGCTTTCGGGTCGGTCACGAGTTTAGTTCCGGCGACCGAATTGGATAACCAACGACTAAATTTAAGGATGGGACGGCCAATGGTTCGTTGCACCACTTGCAAAACTAACCATCCCAAACCTACACAGAAAAAAGCCCCCCAATCTTCAAGACTGGTGAAGGCTTGTAAACCGATAATTTGAGCAAGTAAACTCCAAATAGAAAGTAATATATAAATAGAAGTGCCAAAATAAGGCAAGCCAATTAAAAAACCCAACATTTGCGGGGCATAGCTGAGTCCTAATGTGCGTAAAACTAATAAAATAGGGACTTCTGTATCAAATAAAAAATCGGTGGTTAACCAAATACTCAAAGCCCATAAGCTATAACTTAAGGCAAAGACAATTGAAGAGATGCCCAAGCTTAATATAAAACGAATCGGCTTAACTCGATTAACAAATAAAACAATACATTGTCCAATGGCCTGTGATAAACCTGCCAGTAAAACAATAATTAGGGCGACGGTTAACCCATCGGGGAGTAGATTAATTTGTCGGAATACTTCTGAGTCGAGGAATATCGCCCCTGATACGAGATCCCAAAATTGGCTAAATGCTGTTTCCATAGGACTAAAGTATAAGCAGATGTCTTGGGTGTTCTGGAATAGGTATCAGTTTAGCTTTAAATTAGCCTAAAGCAAGGGTAGGCAGGGTTACAAATTTTTAAGAAAATGTTAACTCAGTTGATGCTCATGAATGATCTTGACCCATCCAATCATAAAACCCAAATTCTCACCGAATCTGGGTTGAGAATTCATTAATTATCGATCTTTGGTCATCCGAATAATTAAGTAACTGATGGATAATGCTAAAATTCCCAACGATAAACCAATTAAATCCTGTCCGCCTTTTTTATCCAAATCAAAAATAATGATTTTTCTCCCCACCGCAATTAAAGAGGTAATTACAACTAATTCGACTTGAATCACGTGCTTTTTTAAATAAGCCGCAATATTTTCTAAAAGTTCCAGGGCAATGAGAATATTTAAAAACAATCCAAAAATTTGAAACAGCGAGTCTTTAAAAATTAATCGCGCATCATTAAGAATGTAATTTCCTAAATATAAAATTAACTGTGCACAACAGACGATAGTTATAATCACCATTGCAATGGACAAGGTTTTTGCGATCGCCACTTGAATTTCTTCAAGTACGTGTAAAAAATATTCGTCACTAAACCAATGGCTGACAGATTCAAGGAAGCTTTTTTTAGGAGACATAATGAGAGGTAGATTCAGTTAAGCAGAAAAAGGAGCATATTAAACAAATTGGTCTTAATCATATCGGGTAGCGGCGCTCAAACGCAACTCTTTCTTAAAATATTCAGAACTTACCCGCAGAACCAACCCCCGTTAACAATCAGGTCTTTGTGGTTTTCCCAAATGTTGCCTATTTTTGTAACGAAATGTATATTTGGTATTAATATATGGTATCTATTTAAATTAATCTATGGTTTTTTTGCTAAAATAATATAATCATCTAACGTATAATTCAGATCGTGGTTAAGTTGAAAATATTGTTTAAATAAAGGACTGATGTAAGTTTGGAGTGGGAGATTTTCACGAGCAAATTTTCCAAAATCCGAGGGTTGAATAAACTTTTCAAGTCCTGTTGAGGTTAGATATTGATACCAAACTAATTGTAATCCTAATTCTTGCAGTAAATTTTGAATCATCTGTGATTCATCATAATTGTTTTCTCTAAATTTACCTTGATAAGCTTGAATTAGCTTTTTATCTTGAATAATTTGTAAGACATAACCATCGGTTTTCAGACAATGGTTAAAGATCTTTTTCAGGTTGGCGTGAGCAATTTTTCGAGTTTCAGGCTTATAAAATAAACAATGAGAAATGACAATAAAATCAAAAAAGTTATTAGGAAGTTTATTAAAATTAAAATTCGGGTTTAATAAATCGCTCGTATCAAAGCGGAAATAAGCATTGGTGGGTTGAGGTTGCTGTTCAACATATTTGCGCCAAAACTGTAACCCTCGATATTGAAATTTATCTTGCTTTTCTAAAGAATAGTAATCAATTTTAAATTGCGGGAAATTAACTAATTTTTGGCTACTTCTTAAAAAGGTATCTAAACCATAAATAACTGTACCAGGCCCAGCCGCAATATCTAAAATATTAATATCAGTGGGTAATATTCCAGATTTGTAAATCAAAAACCAAGCCAGATAAGCACAATAAATATGCTCGACAAAATAACGCATTAAATAAATATGGGGACTCAACTCAAAGCGATACTCTGGATCTAAACCTGCTTTCAAAGATTTAATATCTTCAATCGCTTCATCCAGAGAGGCTTGAAAATTCTGGCGGCGACTCATTTGTTTAAATTCATTTTGAATAAAAGTTGATAAATTTAATTCTAATTCATCAAAAATTTCTCGATCAATTCCCGTACATTGGATTAAATATTCATCCAGTTCAACTAACTTAAACTTTTCCGTAACACAATTAATAATTGTCAGATCAGGCGTTAAAACATTAGTTTCTGGAAACTCAAGTTCTGAGGGGAGTTGAATTGAGTTCGTTTTCAGTTCTTTTTTGAGACGGAGAATTTCTTTTTCTTTTTGTTTTAGATCATATTCTGCTTCTAATTTTTCTAAAAATAGTTGTTCTAACCGAGTTAGGGGAACTTGCGATTTTTTAAGCTGTTGTAAAATCGTTCTCGCTTGCTGAGAATTCCCTTGAAATAACGCTAAAATAAACCGTAGAGAACGCCACCAACGGTTAAGTCTGTCAATCATAGCCAAATCCTTCCCTTCCCTCTTTAATTTCTACATCTGGGAGTAGAAACTCTAATTTTTCTTTGAATTTGAGATAATTTTCCTCTTCCTGATCATACCACCAAGCGTATTTTTGTTTAAGGGCGATCGCATCGTCACGGGTACTCGCCACCAAACTCCTTCCGCCACTCGCATGAAAGGCTTGAATCACAATTCTATCCACAAACCCTAACTTTAAAATAAACAAATCTTGATGTTCTGGTAAAGTTGGAAGCAGAGGCGTAATCGTAACAGAAAATCGCAGATCATAACCTTGTTTAAAAGGAATATTATATCGTAACTTTCCGAGGGCATTAATTCTCGCTTGTAAACTTGGTGTTTTCGGTTCAAAATCTCGCCTCACCTGTTCACTTCCCGTCGGAATACTCAAATTAATTCTTAATCGCTGAAACTGCTGTAATAAATCAATATCCCTGGTAATCATCGGACTGCGAGTTTGAATCACCAAAGTGGGTTGATAAGGTAACATCGCCATTAATAATTGACGAGTTAATTTAACTTTTGACTCAATCGGTTGATAGGGATCTGTTACACTACTCATATAAATAGTAGGAGACGTTTCAGGATTTCGGTTCACCCATCGGTCTAACTCTTTTTCTAAAATTTCCACCCCATTTTGTTTAATCACCACCCAGTTTCCCCAATCTTTTCTCAATTTAGAATTGGGACTAAACGCCGCTGTGTAACAATAAGTACAGCCATATTGACAACCCCG
Source organism: Planktothrix sp. (assembly GCA_048595135.1). Taxonomy (GTDB): domain Bacteria; phylum Cyanobacteriota; class Cyanobacteriia; order Cyanobacteriales; family Microcoleaceae; genus JBMDYE01. Next base: position 17,096 of record JBMDYE010000255.1, read on the forward strand.
ATAAGGATTTAAGGTAAAATCATAATCTCTAATAAATCCCGTTGCTTTATTCAGTAACGATTGAGCATTTTGTTCATAGACATTGATGTGACCAAATGGTTCTCGCACCAATAAAGGATGTTGACTTTCAGAATCAGTAGAATACTCGAATTGGGTCATGAGATCAAAAGTTTTTTAGCGGTGATCAACAAAGTTGCTAAAATCGGACAGAAGGAAACAACTTGTTTTAATAGGATTCCAATGTCTATTTTGACTGACATCGATACACTTTGGCTACCAATTACCTTAGTTGCGGTTTGGTTAGGTGTGATTTTATTCGTGGCGGAAGTGATTAACCGTTTCTTCAATATTGATGCTGAGGTGTCCCGAAAAATTGTCCATATTGGCACAGGAAATGTGATTTTATTCGCTTGGTGGTTAAAGATTCCCTTGTGGGTCGGAATTACTGCAAGTATTCTATCGGCGATGATTGCAATTATTTCCTATATCACCCCAATTTTACCCAGTATTAATAGTGTAGGACGCCAAAGTTTAGGAACCTTTTTCTATGGGATTAGTATTGGAATTCTCATGGGTTGGTTTTGGACAATTGACCAACCTCAATATGCGGCTTTAGGAATTTTAGTCATGACTTGGGGAGATGGTTTAGCAGCAGTTATTGGTCAAACTTGGGGAAAACATCGGTATCAAGTTTTAGGAATGACTAAAAGTTGGGAAGGGACGCTAACAATGTTATTGGTGAGCTTTATTGTTTGTAGCTTAATTCTATTAGCTGTTGAGGGGAATAATTCCTTGACTTGGATAATTGCGGCTGCGGTGGCTGGAGTCGCTACAGGGTCAGAAACCGTTTCAAAATATGGAATTGATAATCTCACAGTTCCGTTGAGTAGTGCCGCCGTTGCTTTTTTTCTTAATCAGTGGCTTTAAACGACAAACCCCCCATCAAACAGATGATGGGGGGAAACCAAACTGCTCATTAATCAAAGATACCATTGGCATTGTCAATTCAATGTTGCTCTTTCCTTTAATCTTTCCAATCGGAATCTTTATAGGGAATTCCTTCAAAAGGTTGGACACCAACCACTGGGTAGGTATTATCGCTGAGAAGAAAAATCCGTGTTGCCCCTTCACAAATATAATTAATTAGGTCTGATAGAGATTGCCACGTATTCATAGTGCCTGACCTCCAATCGGTTGTTTAAGCTTCTATGGTTTTAATCATAGGATAAAATTAGAAAAGTTGTCCCAGTTCGCAATATTTATTTGCATGGGAAAAAAACTTTACATTTATTTAGATATCGTTACTTTATTTAAACTGAAGAAAAAGCTGAGTTAGTCTAACGTTTAATTTTCTGAACTGTTGAGAACACTCACTTCATACGGATACCCAACACCTCCCGTAGAGACGCGCCATGGCGCGTCTCTACAGATGGCGCGTCTCTACACAATATTCAGGACTGCAATCCTCGGATCACTTTATCCGTTAAAGCAGTAAGAGATTTACCCACTTTTTGTTTTAATCGCCATCTTTTGAACGCATTTTCATAGCTTTCTCCTTGGGTTTGGAAGGTTTTCCAAGCTTGTAACGTTAAAAATAAACCCCAAGTTAAAATCACAAAAGCGGCAAATCCAATACTATGAAAAACCACTAAACTAATTAACAGTAAAAACGAATTAACAATTCCATACTTCATCAGATCTTGTTTGAGTTTATTCCGGCGATAGCGATCAAAAATTAACTTTTCATTCGCTTCTTGTTTCCGCATTTGCCATTCGAGTTCTGCCAATTCCAAGTCTTGAGGAGAAATGCCTAATTCTGTTGCAATTTCGACAAGTTCCTGTCTTGTCATTTCCTCATTATCTTGTTTCCGAGAAATGGCAATATGCAGAATTTCCTGTACATCTTCCTGAATATAGGTGGATGTCATTGGACTGTGCGGATTTACCATGTCTGTTATCCTATAGTTATCATTAATAAAAAATTCACGGTGAGGGTTTAGCCGTTTCAAAAGTTGACTTTTAAATCCACACCCTTGGCAACTGGCTTAACTGACCTCTTACTTTTATAGTATCTAAACTCCAAAAATCTTGCAGTCTTTGACAAGGGTGGATTGTACCCAGTTTAGGGGTAGATTTCTGATAATGATGGGTGAGTATCTTAAGCTAGGGTGTATAACCAACCGTCTCGACCACAAATCACAACTCGATTTTCCCAAACAACAGGGGTAGATTCAAAGGAAATTCCCGGTTTGAAATGTTCCATTTTTTCTATTCTTAACCGATAATATTCTCCCTGTTGATTGGGGATAGTGTTTCCTTGACCTTCTCTCGCTTCTTCCCAATATAAATTAAACAGGTAAACCCCATTATATCCCGCCGTAACTAATTTATACCCATCGGTAAAAATCGGGGTTGAAATCGAGGCTCCAATTTTTTCTTGTGCTAAAATTAAAGGAGTATCATAACTTCCCGTCCCCAAGGGGCCTTTCACCTTTTTCCCCGTTGTAATATTCTGGGAACCAATATATAAATAACCATCAATCGCATTGGTGGCAAAAATAGCGGGAAATCCATCAGGATTATATTCATCATTTAAAGATACAGACCCAACAATTCCTCCTTCCCAAGTATTGAATTTTTGGTTTTTCGTGGGTAGGAACCATTCCACACTATCAGCAGGTTTTCGGTTAGGGTTCAGTTTTAAAACCCCTCCATTCCCCCGAATATATTGTCTTTCAATGGCACAAAATAAATGACCCGATTCAGAAATAATCGCAGAACCATCAATATCAGAACCCGTAAAGAAATCCCAATCAATTTGTCTCGTCTTTAAATCAATTCCATAAATATGTCCTGAACCCGCAGCGACAAAAATGCGATCGCCGAACCGAGAGGGAGAGGATTCTGTCACTAAATTTCCCCCCTGTCGGCTAGAATCGCCATTGGCATAAAGTTTCACTTCTGATAATATTTTTGGTTGCAGAAATCCTGATTTTTTTTCTGCTGTTTTTGTGGAACTATTCAGAAAATAACCGATGCCATTTTCCGCCGCATTAAAAATTAATCCATCCCCTAAATATAACGCCGAACTATCATTGTCTTGACTATAACTAGCCGTTCTTTTAATATTTAATTTCCAGATTTCTTTTCCAGTTCTAAAGGAAATTGCCCGAAAACTAGGGGCAACTCCACCCCTCGCTAAACTGCTCCGACTGCCTTGTAAAACCACAATTTTATTCTCTTCCTCTGCCGTTTCATCAATATAAATACTTGATGATCCTTTAATCACATCATTAAATTTATAGTTCCAAACTTCTTCTAAAGTCTCAAACTCAATTTTTCTTAAGGAATGATCATAGGAACCAATCACTAAATAGGTTTTGCCGCGATCGCGTGTAATTGTTGGTTGTCCTGTCCATCCTGCGCCACTCCAAACCTTCCTTGTACTCCCTAAATACGTTACCCCTGTTCCCAAGGGAAAACGATCAATTTCCTTTAATTTTTCAGGAATCCCTCGACCATAAAATCGTCTTTGTTCATTTCCTAAAAAAGTCGGAACCAAAAGCTCAATTTCAGGATCTAAAATGGATAATAAATTTTTAGCTTGAGCTTGAATTTGTTGATTGGTTAATTTAAAATTCAAGACCTGATCAAAAACCGAAGGTAAAAGAGAACCCAAAGAAAAAAATAGGGCAGATTGATTAAACTTTCGTCTTGAGACCATAAGGTAGATGTTAGTCGATGATTGTCCACTATTAAAGCATAAATGCACCGATACGAACTGAGCAAATCCTAAATTTTTCTTACGGAATAGAAGAATTTTTTAGAATTACGTTAAACTAAAT
>JBMDYE010000256.1:0-7699 GCA_048595135.1 Planktothrix sp.
ACTACGGGTCACGTAGGAACCTGGATCTTAGATCCGAACGCTTCTGGAGATTCGACCGCTACTCAGGTTGGAGAAATCCTGTCTGAGCAAGTTGGGTCTGTGAACGAAGAATCCTCGTGTCTTTAGACCGAGGAGTGTCAAATCATCCTTTAAAATATATAAGGTGATCTGTTTAACAACCAGTGGATCTTATCGATGCTCAAAACTCTTCAAGCTGATTTTCGCATTATCTTTGAGCGTGACCCGGCGGCTCGGAACGGACTAGAAGTGCTGTTCTGCTACCCAGGTCTTCAGGCTTTGTTGTTTCACCGGATTGCTCATTGGTTGTATATGCTGGGGCTTCCCTTCATTCCTCGCTTCATCTCCCATTTGGCACGTTTCCTGACTGGAATTGAAATCCATCCAGGGGCGACCATTGGCCAAGGAGTATTCATTGATCATGGGATGGGGGTTGTGATTGGCGAAACAGCCATTGTTGGCGACTATTGTTTAATTTATCAAGGCGTGACCTTGGGAGGAACGGGCAAGGAAAGTGGTAAACGCCACCCGACCTTGGGTGAAAATGTCGTAATCGGTGCGGGAGCCAAAGTGTTAGGGAATATCCAACTCGGAAATAATGTCCGCATCGGGGCTGGATCGGTTGTCCTGAGAGACGTTCCTTCTAATTGTACCGTGGTCGGAGTTCCGGGACGCGTGGTGTATCGGTCTGGGGTTCGGATTGAACCGTTGGAACATGGTCATCTTCCCGACTCGGAAGCCCAAGTGATTCGCGCATTGGTTGATCGGATTGAACTGTTAGAACAGCAGGTCAACACCCTCCAACAAAACCAATGTGTACCGCAACTGCTGCGAACCTCTGCTTCGGAAACTTCTCCAGAGGAACTGACTCAACCGCCGTTACCCCAGTGGAACGATGAAGAATACATCCTCCTAGCCTCTAGCCATTGTCGGCTTCAAGATAAGGCGATTCAAGAATTTTTAGATGGAGCCGGAATCTAATTTAAAATTAACTCTTTTTTTAAGGCGATTAACACCTGTTCTAATTCCTCCTGAATTAAGGTAAAAATCCCTTGAACGTCTGTTAGAGGTAATTTAGCTTCCGTTTGATTAGCCGTCCGAGCGATCGTTTCTAACTGTTGACAGTGTTGGAATAATCGAAACGCCCCTAACGTTCCACTAATAGATTTTAGGGAATGGGCAGCGGGTTGTAAGGCAACAGCATCAACATTGGCGATGGCTTCTTCAATCGTTTTTAACAGTTCCGGGGCGGTACTAAGATAGATTTCAATCACTTCATCTAACGCTTCGACTTCTCTTAAGTTCTGCAACACTTGCGGATCTAAAAGCTCCTGACGGTTCTCAATCCGGCTGATGGTTTGGGAAACCGCTGACTCCTCCCCTGTTAACGTTTGTTCGGGTTCTGCTGCTTCTTCGGCGGTTTCCTCCTCAACAGTGGAACTCGATTCAGCCCGATCCAGGTCGCAGCGAATCAAAGATTGTAAACTGGGAACCAGAACCGTATTCAGGGGTCGGCACTTACTCAGAACTTGAATTAATTGTTCCAAACGAATCGGTTTACTAATATAGTCATCCATTCCCGCCGCGATACATTCATCGCGATCGCTTTCCATTGCATTTGCCGTCACCGCAATAATTCTCGGTCGCATTAACTGTAATCCCGATTCCGTCCCATATAATTTTTGAATTTGCCGTGCCGCTTCCAAACCGTCCATTTCCGGCATTTGCATATCCATTAAGATCACGTCATAGGGTTGACGGCGTAACGCTTGTAACACTTCAATCCCATTTCCCGCCACATCTGCCCGATATCCCATCCGTTGCAGGATTTGCAGGGCGACTTTTTGATTGACAAGGTGATCTTCAGCTAACAAAATCCGTAACGGATACTTATCCGCCAGCAAGGGGATATCTTGAGTGGATTTAATTTGCGTTTGACCCAGGAGACGACCAGCCAAGGGTTCTCCCCGCAACACATTAATTAAAACGTTATACAGTTGGGATTGTTTAATCGGTTTATTTAAAAAAACAGCCCCTTCCAGTAATTGGGATTGATTGAGGGTTTGGCCCCCAATCCCCGTTAACATCACTAATGGTAAATTTTGATAATTGGGTAAATTGCGAATTTCCATGGCTAACCCTAACCCATCCATGAATTTGCGATTGTCGATGGCAGGTTTGGACTCGAAGGGTTGAGAGGTTGCGAGGGGGCTGTCTTCCCACCCTCGTTGCTGCATATCAATAATGGCGAGATCAAAGGGATGACATTGCAACCACTCTAACGCTTGTTGACGATTGGCAGCGGTTTCACTCAAAATTCCCCAAGCTTGGGTTTGTAGCTTTAACATTTGTCGGCTACTGGCATTATCATCGACAATTAAGACTTGTTTGCCGATCAACTCAGGAATGTTCACCCCTTCTGTGGGGGTAGTTAAACAAGATTCGGCTGTGATCGTGAAATAAAAGATAGAACCTTGCCGTTTCAGATCTTCTGGGTTGTCACTGGTTTGGGATTTCCTCAATTGATTTTCAGTGGCAGCTTGGATCAGAAACTCCGGTGTCGGATTTCCAGCGACAGCCCCTCGACTTTCCACCCACATTCGACCGCCCATTAGTTCTGCGAGTCGCTTACTAATGGCTAATCCTAACCCGGTTCCTCCATATTGACGACTAATGGAAGAATCCACTTGACTAAAGGAACGGAATAAGCGATCCATGCGTTCCGGCGGAATCCCAATCCCCGTATCTTCAACAGCAAATTGAATTTCATAAAATGAGCAAGAAGCGAGGGATGATCCTTTTATTCCTAATTCTTCAACAGCAATAAATGGTTGCTTTTCTTCGGAGGTTAGTGCTTGTTGAACTTTGGTGGCTTTCACCGAAATAATCACTTCTCCAGTTTCCGTAAATTTCACCGCATTACTGAGGAGATTGACTAAAATTTGACGTAATCTTGCCATATCTCCAATCACTTGATTAGGAGTAGAGGGATCGATAAAATAAGCCAAATCTAAATTTTTATGTCCGGCTTTTGTTGCCAATAAATCTAAGGAATCTTCAATACAACTTCTTAAACTAAAGGGATGATTTTCTAAATCTAATTTACCGGATTCAATTTTAGAAAAATCTAAAATATCATTAATTAAAGACAGTAACGCATCACTACTACTGCGAATGGTTTCGACAAAATCTTGTTGAATCGGGGTTAAACGGGTATCTAATAATAACCCGGTCATCCCAATCACTGCATTCATGGGGGTTCTAATTTCATGACTCATGGTAGCCAGAAATTCACTTTTTGCCCGGGTCGCTTCTAAGGCTTGATCCCTAGCTTTTGCTAAGGCAGTTGCGGTTTCTTGCCGTTCTAATTCACCGCCAATCCACTGCGCCATTAATTTTAATAAATCTCGATCCACCGCTTGAAACGGATCGCTTAAGGCATCGGAACTCCAAAAACACAGGGTTCCGTAAACTTCCCCCGATACCAAGACCGGGATACCCATATAAGCTTCAATGGGGAAGACACTCCGGGTCGGACAAAAGGGTAAACCGCTCAAGCGAACTGACTCAAAATAAAGAGGTTGTTTAGCTCGAATTGTAATTTGACAGAAGGTATCTTCTAAGTTGTAAAGTTGTCCCCTTTGAATCGAATTATCCGGTGCAATAACTGCCACCACTTGATAACCCGGAATCGGTCGAGAAGCCCCATCAGAAATTAAATTTAAGACCTCTCCTTCCGCCCCAGCATATTGGGTTTCGGATCGGGGTTCAGGAAATTTAACATGGGATAAAAGACCATATTCTAAGCCAAATTTACAGCAGCCAAATTGTAGCAATTGTTGTAGTCGAGTCTCGAAATCAAGATCTTGACCGGAGGTAATTTGATAGAGGGAACGAATCGAGGCTTCGCTGTCTTGCAGTTGTTGTTCCCGTTGTTTTCGTTCACTAATATCCCGTGAAACACCAATAATTTCTTGTGTCCCAATTTCTGTTGTTTTGTCTCGAATGGAACTACTGGTGGTTTCAAACCATATATAATCGCCATTTTGATGACGAATGCGATATTGTAACGTGTAGACAACATTTTGTTTGAGAACAATACTATAAGCTTTAAGAATAGAATCCACATCATCAGGATGAATGAGGCAAGACAGGGTACGACCGATTAATTCTTCCGGTTCATATCCTAATAACAACCGGGAGGCGGGAGAAGCATACAAAAATACCCCGTCTGGAGAATGACGGGTAATCATATCCGTTGAATGTTCTGCCATTAATCGATAGCGTTTTTCACTTTCCGTTCCTTGAACTTGAGCTTGTTCTAAGGCGGTTAACATTCCATTAATCGCTTCACCCAAACTCGATAATTCATCTTGTCCTGATACGGATACTCGTAACGCTAAATTCCCACTGACGCCAATTTCACTAACTTCTGTATTTAGGTCGGTGAGGCGAGATAAGACTAATTTTTCTAGTAGTAATAAGGTAATGCCACCAAAAATTAATCCCACCACTAATAAAAACAGCGTAAAGTAAGTTAAGGTAGTTTCGCTTTGTTGATAAAACGGACGAGAGACTTCGACTTCTAAGGACAAAGCGGGTTGATGGTAGAGATCGGGAATTAGAACTGAACCTAAAGCGGTGGCGGAACTTAAGGGTTTGATTTGAATTGTGTCTAAATCAATGACATCTGATCCCTTGTGTTGAAGTGGGGGGAGTATGTTCCGAGTTGAAGGGACGGGTTGAGGAGGAAGAGGGTTTAACTGAAGAGAGAGTTGGGTAATTTGGGCGAGTTGAGCAATTTCTGCCGCATCTAAATAACGACCGACGATTAAAACGCCGCGACTAGGCCCTAATGCTTTACTGGTTAAGATCGGTCGAGACACCACCATTAAGGGATTTTCCGGTAAAACCAAGATTCCTTGAATCGCTGCTGCTGAGGAAGACGCGGATTTTGCCAAGCTGGACAATAGGGGATTGTCTAAACTGAGATGAGAATAGAGACTTTTCGGGATGGGGATTTGGACATTGTTTTGAAAATCAAAGCCTTTGCTGAAAACAATTTCACCGGATGAGTTAATTAAGAGCAACAGATTGAGCTTCAGGTCAGCAAAGGTGGTATCCACTAAGTTAGACGTGATGTATTGGCGGTTGTGGACATCGATAAACTGATAGGTATCATCCCACTTGGCTTGATCTTGGGCAATTAAGTCTAAACTGGCTAAATCGTGATTGAGGGCATTCACTGCCCGCACGACATCATTACGAATCGATTGGTTTTCTAGATGTCGGAAATCATGCACTAACAGCAAAGATGCGGTGACGTACATCGCCACTATTAAGTTAATTAGGGCTGCACCAATAATGAGCAGTGTTTTTTTACGCAGTTTCATGGCGGTGTTCCTTCAGCAGCGCTGTTGCAGCAAATCCCATCGTTCTTGCACCCATCCTCTGGTGATCGAGATTACATTAACTGACGAGGATCAATTAAAAATTCCCCCTCCAGTTAAATGGCAACGATATAGGCCAAACTACATTATTCTCTATCATCATTTTATCTGGCTTTCCTCAGTCTTTTCAAAACCTGAATTCAATTCGATATTGGTATAAACAGAAACAACCTTACGGTTTTACCACTCGGTTAAAGTTTAGCGTTAAACCCCAGTCAATGAAGGATGGTCAATGGCAAAGATAAACCATCGCTTTTTTGAGGGCAAACGGATGCCTAACAACATCATCCATTTCTAATCCTTGTCAGGGAACTGGATCAACGTTCCTGAACAGGATTTTTTCAAACTGGCTTTCAACTTAAGGTAAATATTTTTGTACTATAGACCAGCCCGATAAAGAAACCGCAGCAAAGGCAAAAAATAAACCGATATTAATACTAATATGCAGGCTTCGCGCCCAAGGTTTTTTCGGGTGAATTTGGGTGGCACTCCAAGCCGAGATTAAAACCAAACTCACCACAGTTAATCCGGCTGGAAGATGGATAGAATGTCCCAGATTTCCATAGTAGCCAATGGTTCCCACTAAACCAATCCCTAACAAAATTAAGACTAACCCCACCAAGATTCCACCGCTAACAAAATGAAACAGCCTCAATCCTTTAGGACGAGGTTGCTTTGTCGTGCGGGTGTAGGTCATCCATCCCCCTGTTATTGCTAATAGGAAGTAAGCGAATACTGAAAATCCCATTGACCAGGCTGCAATTTTCCATAACCACAGAAATGAAGGTAAATTCATTGAAACTTATAACTCCAGAAAGATGAAAGGAACTGTTGTTGAGGTTAATTTAGAAGCTAACCAGACTGAATCTTCCATTCAGAAGGATGAGTCAATTCAAAATACCATAATTTAGGGAACTCATCAATTAAGTTTATAAAAACTATAAATTTAATTAATCTGAATTTCTTTTAATTTTTTTAATATTTGGACTTGTGATCTATCCTTAGACGGATCTTTTTCCAAAATATTTTTGATAAGCTGCTTCTAGGTTTTACTCGGCTTTGAAGCTAAATTAGCATCACGAAACAGCAAACTTGTTTCAAAAATTACTAAATTTAACTCAGTATTAATGTCATTAATTGCTCACTTCCTATTCCACTAGGACTGTAAATTTTAGAAAACTTAGTTACCTGATCTTTCAAGTTCCCCAATGTCATTTTTTCAACTTTTGTCCCCTTTAAATCAATAGATTTTAGTTTATGAAAACCAATAGTATGCTACTGGTTTTACCAGTGCCCTTTCTTCACTCAAAAGATCAATTATGGATTGAATCTCAAGCCTGTAACGGATTAGAAAGATGGGCTGAGAACTTTGAAAGTATTACGGTAGCAGCCCCCGTCATGAGTGAGAATTTAGGAGAACAACTCAAAAATATGAGTTGGTGTAATACCAAAGAATTAATAGACCCCAAACGCTTTGATTTTGTTCCCCTACCTTGGGCTTATTCCATTCCTAAATTTGCTCGGAATTATCGCTCTATTCGTGCATCTTTAGGGGAATTAATTTCTACCAATCGCTATCTACAATTTGCCATTGGGGGATTATGGGGAGATTGGGCAGCCGTTGCCGCTTTGGAAGCACAAAAGCAAGGAAGAGCTTATGCCATTCATACGGATCGAGTGGAACATCAAGTCATTAGCAGAGAAGTTGAAACGGCTCGTTTTCATAAGAAAATTAAAGGGAAAATTATCGTGCCTTTAATGGAACGTTATCACCGTTTTATTATTCAAAATTCCTCTTTGGGGTTATGGCATGGTCAAGACTGTTATGCTGCCTATAGCAATTGGTGTAAAAATAGTTATCTAATTCATAATATTCACCTGAAACCCCAAGATCATATTAGTTTAAAAGAACTGGCTGAAAAAATTGAACGGGTGAAGCGAGATCCGGTTCTTCGCATTTGTTATGCGGGACGTTTAGAAGCGATGAAAGCTCCCTTAGATTGGTTAAAAGCGATCAGAAAAGCTAAGGAATCCGGCGTTAATTTACACGCCACTTGGATGGGAGATGGAAGCTTAAAAAATCAGATGCAAGCTGCTATTGAACAATGGGGATTACAGTCTTGTGTTAAATTAACTGGCTTTGAAAGTTCACGAGAAAAAGTATTACAAAAAATTCGCGCTTCTGACTTAATGTTATTTACCCATGTCACCCCTGAATCTCCCCGTTGTTT
>JBMDYE010000257.1:0-6951 GCA_048595135.1 Planktothrix sp.
ACATAAAGAAGAATTGGCTTTTATCTAAATTCAGCACAGAAAAAATTGCCTCTGCTTCTTGAGCAAAAGCAGGACTGTGATACCAACCTGTCATTACAAAGAAAAAATCAGTTTTTCTAAAACGTTCATGGCATTCAGCCATCCAGTTCCAATTGTGCTGGATGTTTTCTATAATAAAAATTCTGCACTTGGGACTGTCATAATATAACCGAAATGGAAAGGTTTGATTAGGCCAAGTATAGGAGGGCTTAAAATCTTCTTTCTTTAATTTTTTAGCAGGAATAGGTAACACAGTAGTTGCTTTCTTTAAGTTATGAGAAGGAGTGCTTGTTCTTTGAACTTCCGTAACCTCACCTGAAGCATATTGGGAGAACAATTTTACAATGTCATAGATAAAACAATCTGATCCATACCTCATCCACAGTTGTTTGAGTGCTTGCTGCTTTCTCTGGAGAAAATCCTTGTCTTTTTGCATCTCGGCTAACCGATCAGGTAATGCTTTGATATCCTCTACTGTTTCGGGACATATTACCGTCGCTTCCTGCCACAATGTTAAATCACCTGGGGGTAAATAAGTATCCGCTAAAACTACTGGGATAGCTCCAAAACCAATCGCTTCCCATAGACGAATCGAATTAGGGCCTGAACCAGATGGACACAAAGCAAATACACTTTGCTTCATCACTTGTTTAAATTCTTCTGATGCAGATTGATTGATAAGATTTTCAGTTGTTTTAGCTCGTTTTAGCACTTGATAATCATAAACAATTTTGTTGTAATGCCATTGATCTCGTACTAAAATTAATCCCCGATCATCATTAGATAAATAATCGATAATTTTGTTTCTTGAGTCTGTTAAATACTTGGAATTAGCCTGAGCCCCAACAAACGAATACAAATATTTTCTTTCGGTTTCAGTTGGTTCAATATCAATCGCTTGTACTGGGTAAAGGGGGAAAGGATATAATGAGATATCTGGGTAAGCAGGTAGAATATTTTGGTCTTTGATCGTATGTGACCAAAAAATGTCAGTAATACCAACTTCATCAAAAATGCTTTGGAATTCTAACATTCGTATATGCTGACAAACGGTTATAACTTTTTTGTATTTTTCAAGTTCTTTTTTAAAACTGAGTAGATTTTCCCTTAAGGCATTCACTTCATTTTTATGATTTTTATTGTGGAGAGTTTTATCAATTAATGTTGACCAAGGAAACCCAAAATAAACAACATTTTTATTGTAATTAGATTGAATCAAAAATTTATTAGCCATCTCATAGGCATATTTTTCTGTAATTGCCGGGTACTGCCAATCGGAATCAAAGGCAAGAACATTATTGAAACTTTTTTTAGAGGTAGAGTTTTCGAGTATCGGTTTTTGTGATAATTTTGCTTGCTCTTTGAGGGTTGGTTTCAAAGACTCCCATGTTTTATTAATGGTTATGCCACTAAAATTAGATGCGTTGAGTGCCCAGAGTTCGATTTGTAGCTTAGAAGGTTCATCAATCACGACACTGGGGTAAACCCATGCTACACCACCTAAAACGGTAGTATCACCGTATTTATCATAACTTCTTAATTGTGTTTCATGAACGTGTACTATTTTGATGTGATGGCAGGGATTATAGACTTTAGCTCCATGAATGGCAAACAAGTAAGCGATTTTATTATCACAACGAGGCACTCCCAAAGGAATTCTTAAATAATTTTTGAAAGATTCAGTAAAAGGATATTCCCCTGAAAAAGCCCAAACATCTTGTGACCAATGAGGGTTGTCATGCAAGATTTGATTGCTCCCTTCTTTTTCATAACGACTTAGGGCAACAAATCCTTTCGGATTAGCAGAAAAGATTTCTCTAAGCCGTGCAACAGATTCATCAAAATAAATATCCGTATTAGCGAGTAGTGAAATTTGATTAGGGTAGTTTTTCTTAGTTAATTCGATCCAATCCAAATAGGTGGGTCTAGATACTATTTTGATAATTTCAATCTTAGGATGTTCGATTTCTGGGACATGATGATCATCGATCAGCAAAACAATTTTATTGATATCAGTACATTGTATATTTTTTTTCAAACAATAAATAAATTCTTCTTGCCTTTCTAAGGTTCTTGCCTTGTAATAAGGCATAAATAAAATTATTTTCTGCTGAAGTTGGTGTATAAACGCTTGTTGGTTGGTTACAATTTGTCCCTGAGAATTATTAGTTTTCTCTGGTTTTAAATTTAATTCTTGATGGGCTGTTACATTCTCGACCCAACGTTGCAACTGTCCTAAAGCCTGCCCCAGACGGAATAATACTTCACCCGACTCTCCAGACAAAAGCGTCGCCTGACGATAAAATTCCACTGCTTGCGACCATTGCCCTAGCTTGCCCAAGGCTTCCGCTAAACCTAAACAACAGTCACCTCCATTGGGATTAATCTCCAAACTCTGGCGATAAAACTTAACAGCCTCCGACCATTGCTGCTGCTTAAACTTAGCAGTCCCCAAATAATAATAAGCTTCTGCTAAATGGGGAGTTTGTAAAGGAGTTGCATGAACAGTTTGTGATGAATCTGGGGTTGACTCAGAGATAGAGGGAAACTGAATGACCTGGTAAAGGCAATCCTCGGCTTCTAACCATTGCCCCAACTCGACCAATGTGGCTCCTAAACTTAAGTAAAACTCAGGTACATCTGCTTGAAGTTGGATTGCCTGATCTAAATAAGTCACGGCTTGCTCAAACTCACCCTGGTGGCGCAACAATTCGCCCAACCTGTAGAGAGACCAAGGAGCTTGAGGATTGATGGCGATTCCCTGACGAAAAGCAGTGATCGCTTCTTTCCTCCGCCCTAACTTTGATAAAGCTTCTCCTAAATTATAGTAAGACCAAACAAAAGTATCCTCTAACTCAATGGCTTTTTGATACGCTATGACCGCCTTCTCCCAATCTTCTAACTGAGTTAAGGCTTCCCCTAAATTATGATGCGATAAAGCAAAATCAGGTTTTAAGGCGATCGCACGCTTATAGGCACTTGCCGCATTTTCCCATTGCTCTAATTTGAATAACGTATCCCCTAAATTATTATATGACCAAGAAAATTCAGGGTTCAACTGAATTGCTTTTTGATAAGCACTGACCGCATCTTCCCATTGCTCTAACTTCGATAACCCATCACCTAAGTTATGATAAATCTGAGCAATATCAGGTTGAATTTCAATTAATTGCTGATAACAATTAACGGCTTGTTGCCACTGTTTTAATTTTAATAAAATCTCCCCCAAAGCTTGCCGAGGTTCAACCCATTGGGGTTGTAATTGAATCGCTTCTTGATAAGCTGCGATCGCTTCTTCCCAGTGCTCTTGTGCAGCTAAGGCTTGACCTAAATTATAGTGAGATTGAGCAATATTAACGCTCTGTTTTTGTAGCCGATTAGAGGCTAAGATATGACGCCGTTTTGAGATTTCTGCTTGCAGTTCTTGTTCTAATTCAAAAGACATAACTTAACTCACTAACATTCTAATTTGGAGGGATTATAAAATTTTTATGGGGTTGTTATCTTTCCTGATCTTTCTAAGATTTGATTGGAGATCAGGAAACTTTTAAGAAACTAATTTTCGAGCTAATTCGGTTGCGTGTCGATAAGCTTTGATGGCTTCGGGGAGGTTGCCTTGTTTCTGGAAAATATCCCCTAATTTATGATAAACTTCCCAAGCTTTAGGTTCTACTTTCACAACCTGGCGATAACAGGAAATCGCTTGTTCCCAGTCTTGCCGTTCACCCCAAAGATCTCCTAAAAGTTCTTGAATTGAAGTCAAGTTTGGATTTAATTTAACTGCTTCTTGGTAACAAGCGATCGCTTCGTTCCATTGTTGCTGCTGAACATAAATATCCCCTAATAAAGCTTGGGTTTCCGCTAACCATCCGCTTTCCCCGATTACCGGAGAATCTGTATTAATAGAAGATTGAGACGTTAAATTTTGCTGATGTTGAATTGCCACTTGATACGCTTGGCGATAATGCAAAATTGCTTCTTCTAATTGATGTTTTTGGTGTAATCCTTGAGCTAACCGTTGATGAGCAATAACTTGATGTGGGTCACGGTCTAAGACTTGACGATAACAAGTCATTGCTTGAGTAATTTGCCCCCGTTTCCATAAACAATTGCCTAACTCTAAATAATCCTGAATCGAGACTTGTTGGGGAGATAATTGGAAAGCTTCATATAAACAATCTTCTGCATTTTCTGCTCGTCCTAATGATTGCCAAAGAGCAGATAATTGGCGATAAGCTTGAGCTTGAGGTTGTAACTGAATCGCTCGTTGATAACAAGCAATCGCTTGCTGCCATTGTTGGTGTTGAGCATAAATATCTCCTAATTCTAAATACAATTCTTCATTCTGAGGTTGCAAAGCGATCGCTTTTTGATAACAAAGTTTCGCTTTTTCCTGATTTTTTTGAGCAATCCAAGCTTTCCCTGCTAAACGATAAGCTGCAATTAATTGAGGTTGTTGTTGCAAAAGTTTTTGGCAGCAGCGGAGACAGCGCTCATAATTGTGTTGAGTATAATACTCTTGTGCTTCTTGTAAAGAAATTGATTCTTCTCGGCGTTCCTGAATTACGCCAACTTCAGTAACACTTTTTCCTGAACTGATTCCTGATGCTAAAACAGGCTGAGTTGGTAAATTTCCCGCCATCAGCAGCAACACTTGCCGATAGTCAGAACTATCCAAGCTGCCTTTATTTTGATGCAGCAAGGCTTTGGTAAGGTTTTGCAAGGCTAACAGTAACCGAGGGTTTAATTCCAATGCTTGGCGATAACAAGCAACAACCTCCTCCCATTTCCCCTGCATCACTAACGCTTTTCCTAGACTGTTATAGGGTTCAAAGGATTTAGGATTAAGTTGAATGGCTTGCTGATAACAAGTTTCGGCTTCTTTCCATTTGCCTTGGGCGGCGAGCAATTCTCCTAAATTATGATAAGCTTCGATATGCTGCGGGTTTTGCTCTAAGGTGCGACGATAACAGATTTCAGCTTGCTGGATTTTCCCTTGTCGAAACAGAATATTACCGAGGGAAAGATGTTCTTCTGGTTTGATAATTGTGGGTTGCAAACTAAAGGCTTGATACCAACAATTTGCGGCAATTTCGGGTTTACCGATTTTACTCCACACTTTACCTAAGTTCCGATGCGCTACAGCTAAATCCGGTTGCAGTGCGATCGCTTTTTGATAACAGTGAATTGCCTGTCTGTATTGTTTCAGTTGAGCATACAAATTTCCTACATTAGCATGAACAATCGCTTCATTCGGTTTTAATTTGATTACATATTGATACCATTTCAAAGCTTCTTCAGGTTTTCCTAACCCTTGCAAGGCTTTCCCCAAAAGATGATAGGCATCCACTTCTCTAGGGTTGAGTTGAATGACTTGTTGGCATTCTAAGACAACGTTCTCATAGTCTTTTTGTTCAAAATAATCTTCAGCTTTCTTAAGAGAAATATCGACTGCCAAGGAATCAGAACCGTGACTATACTGATAATCTTGTTTAGCTAGGCGAAATAATTCTAATGAAGTCAGGCGATTTCCTAAATATTCCTTGGTGAGATTGGTTTCAGCCAAGGATAAGGTTTCTTGGCTTTTTTTATGTCCATTTTGGCTGTAAGAAACTGTGACCATCTTTTCCTTTGAACTCCCTAAATTAGTGTTAGATTGAATTAATTTTTGCTGGATTGTATCCTTGGGCTGTCCTTGAGGTTTTGCTCTGGCTTTAACCGGACTGTAACCCGTGAAAATATGACGGGAATTATTCAGATTTTTTTTTAGGATTTCTATAATCTTTTCTAAAGACTGGATTTGAACGTAAATATCAGTAATTAAAGGAGATTGATACATTAATTGACGGAGGGGATAACATTGAAAGGGTTCTCCTGTAATGTAATAGTGCTTTAATCCTAATTGTTGGCTAATTACCCAGTAATAATGGCGAATATAATGGGGAGAGAATAGTTCAATTACTATTGTTCCAGGCTGGCAGAACATTAGATTGGTTAATCCGGCTCCGTGAGGTGCAACAATGACCTGAGCATGAGCAAATAAAGTGGCTTGTTCTGCAACGGATAGAGATTCTAATTCAATAGTAACAAACCCCCATTCGCTTAAATAAGCGATGACATCATCTTCGTTTAAAATATTGCGATATTTAGCGTTTTTACGGCTGATAAAGATTCGCTCTGGGTAGTCTATTTTTGGAGTTTTAATAGCCTCTGAAAAAAGCTGGCGATGAAACTCTAAAATCCAAGGTTGCACCCATCCCACTGATCCGGTATAGGCAGGAATAATCAGTTGTTGGGCTTGGAAATAAGGATGGCGATCGCTTTCAATAATTCTATTTTCAGGAATGCCTAATTTCTGTAAAGTTTCTCGCTGAAAGGAGTTTTGAATACTATTCACTAAAAACCAATCAATCGATTGCCAATCCGGATCATTTTGCTGTAAAATTTGGAATCGAGGCAAAATATCAACCATCCAATGAAAATAGACATTTCCTGATAATCCCGATAACACAGCAACGGAACCCTGAATCTTTTCCAAAGGCGGAAACTCGTCAAGAGAAAAAACTTGATGTTGATTCCAATCAATCTTTTCAGATCCGGGTAAAGGAGTCGGATAAAATTGAGATCCATCTGTTACTAATTCATGGTTTTGATTAAGAATTGCGATCGCATTACAAATCTGCCACCAACTTTTTTGAGGAACAATCCAAGCACGTCCGTTGGTTACTTTTGTTATGGAATTGGGTTGCTCTTCAAAGGGGATTTCTTGCGGTTTTGAACAATCATAAATTCCGTCTGCTAAACGAGTCGGCTTGAAAATTTTAAAAATTCGATTTAAACAAATTGGACAATCTAAACCTTGACAATTGAGATGGGTAGAATCAGCAGAAGAACTATCAGCAAATCGTTTAA
>JBMDYE010000258.1:0-5174 GCA_048595135.1 Planktothrix sp.
GTCTTTGAGGAATCCTTTGGCTTTTAAACGCTCTTGTAACCCTTGTACCGCTATCCCTCGCATTCCCTCCTGTAGCACCGGAAAGCTAGCGTTCTGAGGGTCTGTAGCGGTGGCAGAAGCAACAGAAGTAACGGGTTGTTCACAGACCACGGTTGAGGGGGTAGTGGGTGAATTTGTCGCCGTTACGGCGGGAAATAAACGGTTCCAAGTGGCGCTATTGGTAATTCCATCGGGAGTTAATCCCGCGGCTTTTTGGAAGGCTGACACGGCGGTGGCGGTTTGTTCTGAATAAATCCCATTAACTGCACCGTCGTAATATCCTAATAATTTCAGGGTCGCTTGCAGTTCAGACACATCTTCCCCTCGGCTTCCGATTTGCAGTACCGGACGATTAATTTTTACGCTTGTCTCAAGGTTGGGAAGGGTCGAAGAACGATTGTCAACTTGTGCAAACACTGGAAGTGCAAAACTAATCCCCATCAGGAGAACACTACAAGCTCCCCAAACCTGAACCCGTTTTAATGAAGGGTTTGGGGTGAATAAGTTACGGTTCAATCCCAAGAAACAATTCCGTTGCTGGTTCATAACAATCTCCCCCACCTGAATTTAAGCGTTTTTCTGGCTGCAATTAGCCCCAGAGGGTAATTTTACCAGCCCCGTCAACAGCTTAACAGTGGAGAGTTTGGTTGTGCATTTTTTGACTAAGCTGCAAAGGAACTCACAATGGCTTCCGGCCCAACCAAAGATAGATAAGGTTCA
Source organism: Planktothrix sp. (assembly GCA_048595135.1). Lineage (GTDB taxonomy): Bacteria > Cyanobacteriota > Cyanobacteriia > Cyanobacteriales > Microcoleaceae > JBMDYE01. The sequence goes on from JBMDYE010000258.1 coordinate 760, forward strand.
ATAAAATAACGATTCGCCACCGCTAACGCATGACTGGGGGTCACGGCGTTAATATCTGCTTGAAACTGATGATCATAATCAATTCCTAACCCTAAACATTCATACCAGCCATAGATTTGCGCCAGTTGGGAGTTAGTTTGTTTTCCTAACGCATACTGACCCAAGAGTTTATTTTTAGCCACTTGTAATTCTTCAGCAGATAACGGCGTCGTCACTAAGCGTTCGACTTCACCGCGTAACCCATTAATCGCAGTTTCGGTATTTTCCGGTGCGGTTCCCATGTACACGACAAATTGAGATTGGTCGATGCGGGTTGGGAAAAAGGCGGAAACATCATAAGCTAAACCCCGTTTTTCCCGCAGTTCCACAAATAAGCGACTGGATAACCCATTTCCTAAGTAAGTATTTAATAGCTTTAAGGCACAATAATCTTCGCTATTGACAGAACTGGTTAAATATCCCAACATCACAACGGATTGTTGGCTTTCTTGGGGTGTCACCGCCGATTGGGGATTGGGGGTTAACGACGGTAAGGATAAAGTCGGAATCGGGGTTTCCGGTGCAGTCCAGTCCCCAAAAATCCGTTCAATTTGTTCAGTGGCGGCGTCGGGGGTAATGCGTCCGGCGACGGAAATAATAATATTATCGGGTCGAAAATAAGTTTGATGGAATTGTTGCAAGTCTTCTCGACTTAAAGTCGAAACCGTTGCTTCGGTTCCTAAGGCGGAAAAAGAATAAGGATGATGTTGATACATCTGTTTCCGCAGTTGTTCAAAACCGACGGAAAAGGGTTGTTCCCGTTGAGAACGAATCCCTTGAATCGTGATGCGTCGTTCGAGTTCGATTTCCTCTTGGGGAAAAGACGGATACCGCAGCAGTTGTCCCGCTAAACTTAATATTTCTTCAAAATCGCCGGAAACGGTTTTCAGGCTCATCAAGAAATAATCTGTTGAGGTATCCGCATTGAGTTTTGCACCCACAGATTCCACCTGTTCGGCGATTTCTAAGGAGGTGAGGTGGTTGGTTCCTTTTGTCAAGACCGCTGCTAACAGATGGGAGAGTCCCGCTTTTTGAGAAGGTTCCCAACGGCTTCCGGTGCGAATAAAAATCCGAGTCGCAACAATATCTGCTGCTGGATTTTCCGTGACTAGCACCACCATCCCGTTATCCAGAACCCTGCGGTGGACATTCCGAATTGCTGTTGATTGAGTTAAAGTTTGAGCCACAGTTTCACAGTTTCCCTTGATTGTGGGGTGAGAGTTCCCCGTTAATCGTTTTTTTAGCACAAATATAGGACTTTTTGTAATCCGTAATTTCTCGGAGTTAAATTTTAAATTGATTTATATTTGTTTTTAAAATAACCTGAGAATTGCTGAAATTACTGTTACTTTTGATACGATTAATCTTTTTTATAAAAAAAGGGTAAAACTTTATTTTACCCTTTTTTTTACCCTTAATTAATTTTTTTGTTCGATAATTCCCCCTCCTAACACCTGCTCTCCGTCATACCAAACCGCGGCTTGACCTGGGGTAATTCCAAAAATCGGTTCATCAAAAATTAACTTGACTTGAGACCCAATTTTCGGGTTAATTTCTGTTCCATCTTCGGGTTGAATGGGAACCACTGTAACAGGTTGGGGTTTGGTTCGATAGCGAATTTGTACTTCCGCCCGGATAGGAGAATTCGGTTCAGGAATCGAAACCCAATTTACCCGTTTGATGGTGCATTCGGTTTGTACTGCGCTGTCTCTATCCCCAACAATCACTTGATTTCGACCCGCATCAATGCCAATTACATATAACGGATTGGCGGCTGAAATTTTGATGCCTTTTCGTTGACCAATCGTATAATGATGGATACCTTCATGTTGTCCTAACACTTTACCCGTTTGATCTACAATATCGCCTTTTTTTCCGGTGATATATTTATCTAAAAAGGCTTGCATCGAACCATTAGCTTCCACCAAACATAAATCTTGGCTTTCCGGTTTTTCTGCGGTTTTTAAATCGTATTGATTCGCGAGTTGACGGGTTTCGGTTTTCAGCACTTCTCCCAACGGAAAGAGGGTTCCTGCTAATTGTTCTTGGGTTAAATCATACAGAAAATAGGATTGATCTTTGTTTTGATCAACCGCCCGTTTTAGTTGATAGCGATCGCTCGTTTGATCATAACCAATTCTGGCATAATGACCCGTTGCAATTTTATCAATTCCTAATTGTTCCCGAGCATAATTTAACATCGGGCCAAATTTCACCGCCCGATTACATTGAGAACAAGGTAACGGCGTAATTCCCGCACTGTAGCCTTCCACCAAATAATCAACAATGTGGGTTTGGAACAGATCTCGGCTGTCCACGATATGATGAGGAATCCCCAATTGTTCACAAATGTAGGCAGCATCCACCATTCCTTCAGAACAGCATTGTCCTTTTCCCTTCATCAACCATAAGGTTAACCCGACCACCTCATAACCTTGGTGGTGCAGAATGGCGGCGGCTGTGGAACTATCGACTCCACCAGAAAGACCTACAACAACTTTTTTCATGGAACAAGATCAAAATAACTTGCCAACTGGAATCAACTCACTTAACTTTAGGGATGAGTAACGCAGGCTAAGATACAATCACCGATTAACATCAACCCAACCCTTGTAAACGGAGGACTTGAAAATGTCAGTCTTTTCTATTGTAATACAGAAAAAATTGAATTGGATCACTCGGTTTTTATTAAAATCTCCCCTGGTTTCTACGATATTGCTATGGGGGGGAAGTACCCTCATTCCCGTTTCGGTTCTCGCACAACAACAATATGGTGTGTATGTAAATGGGGATAGTCCCCTGTTATTAGAAGTGGTACAACAAGTTCAACCGGGTGCGATTGTTCAAAAATATAGAAACCGTCGCATTATTGATGCGGGAATTTATTTTAATCAAACTGAAGCAGAACAAGTGCTGCTGAATCTAAGACGAAATGGAATTACAGGACAAATTATTATGTTTAAACCGGGAGAAAATTTTAGTAACACAAACCCGGCAATTCCTATTGTTATTCCGCCGGAGAGAACCGATGTTGAAATTCTTGAAACTTCAATTCCATCGGGGATTTTACCCTTAACAACGGACTTAGGATTATTTCAAGTTTATGTCAGTCCGAGTACAATTTCTTTATCGGAAGTTAGAAGACTTTATCCGAATGCAAAAACTTTAACTTATAACGGACAGTTAGTGATTCAAGTCGCGAGTTTTGTGAATCGTTCCAATGCCCTAGAAGCACAACAACAATTATTATTGCAAGGAATTTCTGCATCAGTGATTAATAGTACCGCAGACCTGCAAGCGTTTCTAGCCAGTATCCCCAGTATTCCCAGTATTCCTAATTTTCCGCCGTCTTTTCCTCCTAATAATAATTTAGGATTATCTTCTGTTCCCGATTATTTTGTTATCATTCCCAGTCAATCTAATCAACTATTTCCCATTGCAGACAATATCATTCGTTTAGGAATTCCTTCTCAAAGTGTCATCATCCGAAATGCTGCGGCTCCTCCTTTTGTTGCTGTTGGGCCTTTTGCGAATCAAACCTTAGCTTTGCAATGGGAAAATTATCTTAGAACTTCTGGATTATCGAGTGCTATTGTTTATTTTGGACAGTAATTTAGGGAATATTTATGAGCAGAATGACTCCCAAAATTAGACAGGAAATAATTCAGCAATTTGTGGTAACGGCTGACCAAATGCGAATGATTGAAACCCGGATTTTTGCAGCCGGAATGCCTGTGGCTGCGTTAATGGAAAAAGTCGCTTTAAAAATTAGTCAGCGTTTCCAGGAATTATTATTGCAAAGTTTTGGAAATTCTAGCTGTAAAATTGGAGTATTAGTGGGCCCAGGACATAACGGGGGGGATGCCTTGGTTGTGGCGAGGGAATGCTATTTTAAAGGGGATTCTGTCACTCTTTATTCTCCCTTTTCTAGACGCAAAGACTTAACTGAATCCCATCTAAATTATGCCGTTAGTTTAGGAATTTCTTTGGTTGATACCGTTGAAGAATTACAGAATTGTGATGTCATTTTAGATGGGTTATTCGGCTTTGGCTTAGAACGTCCAATCACTGGAGATTTAGCAACTATAATTGACATTATTAATAATTGGAATAAATGGGTTGTTAGTATTGACTTACCATCGGGAATTCATACGGATACAGGGGAGGTTTTAGGAACGGCTATTCAAGCCAAAAATACCTTTTGTTTAGGATTATGGAAACAGGCGTTTTTACAGAATACCGGATTAGAATATTTTGGAAAGTCAGAACTGATTGATTTTGATATTCCCTTAGCAGATATTACGGCTATTTTAGGGGAATATCCTGTTATCACTCGGATTACTAATCAAAATGCGATCGCACATTTCCCCCTACGT
>JBMDYE010000259.1:0-2836 GCA_048595135.1 Planktothrix sp.
TAGTAAAGCCTTTAACTTAAACTTGATCACTCCTTGTCCTCAACTAAACGCAGCTAAACTATGACGGTCAGCAATTTTCGACAAGCCAATCAACTTCTCCGAGATGGAAAGTTAGAAGATGCAGTGGTCATTTATCAAAAAGCAATCGATCAGAATCCTGAGTTTTATTTATCACATCATAATTTAGGGGAAGTTCTCTGGAAACTCGGACGTTTGGAAGAGGCAGCTAAAGCGTTTCAGAAAGCGGTTGAGTTGAAGCCGTCCGCAGCCTGGTCTTATTTTAATTTAGGACAGGTGTTAGAACAGTTAGGAAGAAAAGAGGAAGCGCTCACACTTTACCAAAAAGCAAGTGAGTTTAATCCACAATTGGTCACTCGAGGACAACAGTTAGAGGCTTCGCTAATTAACTCTCAACCTTTAACAACTCAAGCCCTAGTCAAGGTTCAGCCCTCCTCTGAATATCAACAATTTGATCCTACCCGTCAACAACATGGCAAAATTAATCGAATTGAACAAAAATTTAACAAATTAGAAGAAATACAGTTAACAATTCCACAGCGTAATCAACAGAACTTCACTGATAATGTTCGTTTAATTGCTTATTATCTTCCTCAATTTCATCCGATTCCAGAAAATGATTTATGGTGGGGTAAAGGTTTTACAGAATGGACAAATGTTAGTCGCGCCCAACCTTTATTTGAGGGACATTATCAGCCCCACCTTCCTTCCGACTTGGGTTTTTATGATTTACGTCTGAGTGAGGTTCGGGAAGCTCAGGCTGAATTGGCTAGAAAATATGGAATTTACGGCTTCTGTTATTATTACTATTGGTTTGCCGGAAAGCGCTTATTACATCGACCCATTGATGAAGTTGTTGCTAGTAAAAAACCTGATTTTCCGTTCTGTATCTGCTGGGCTAATGAAAATTGGACAAGACGATGGGATGGACTTGCTCATGAAGTTTTAATGGCACAAGATCACTCTCTAGAACAAAATCAAGCCTTTGCTGAAAGTATTGTTCATATTTTAAGAGATGAGCGATATATTCGTATCAATGGTGCTCCTTTACTGATTGTTTATAGAAGTGATATTTTACCTAATCCCATTCAAACAACCGAACTCTGGAGAAAAATATTTAAGCAACGGGGAATTGGAGAAGTCCATCTAGCTCTTGCTATTACTTGTTTTTCGGGAATGATTGATCCGACTCAATTCGGATTTGACTCAGCCGTACAATTTCCTCCCCATTGCATACCAGCAAAGGAATTAACGCCACCTGAAAGTATAGTGTCTGAATTTTCTGGCCATTTCTATGACTACCCAGATGCAGTCATTAATGCTGTTTCAGATAAAATGCCTAATTTTAGATTTTTTCCAGGGACAATGACTTCCTGGGATAATACAGCAAGAAGAAAAAGTTCTGCCCATGCTTTTTTAAACTTCCATCCAGATTGGTACGAATTTTGGTTACGGGGTTCTATTGAAAAAGCTAAACATTTTTATTCAGGCGATGAACAGTTAGTATTTATAAATGCTTGGAATGAATGGGCTGAAGGAGCGCATCTTGAGCCTGATACCAACTATGGACATCGTTATCTGATGGCTACCTCTCGGGCTTTAAAAGGGAATATCAGTTGGAAAACCATTGTGAACTTATTGAAGTATTTTCCCTACCAAACTCTAGATTGGATTAATAAGCATCTTGATCAATTAGAACACCATACTATAGCACAAGACAGATCATTACAAGCCCTGACTAATATTCTAGAAACAGTCGGTCAACTTCAAGATACAATTAATTTTCAACTTCATTTAGAACTTCATTGGAATCTGGAGTGTTTTCCTTCCAATGTAGCTGTTAATATGATGTCTATCCTTTTTAAAGGCTGGATTTTTCATGAGAAGACTCCTGTTAAGTGTGTTGAAATTTTATCAAAAGATCGTTTACTACAAATTACTTTTGTTGAACAATCGCGACCTGATGTAGTAGAAGCTCACTCAACCCTTAGAGTCCCAAAAAATAGCGGTTTTATAACGAAGATCAGCACCCCCGAACTTGAATCTAACACAGAGTTTAAATTACAAGCCATTTTAGAAGATAATACTTGTATTCCTTTAGCAGTGATTTCATTCAAAGTGGGCTTGCAACTTTTAGAAGTTGATAACCTTGAACAAAGTTTATTAGAATTTCAAGGAATTAAATCCATCTTAGCTCATCTTCGAGTAATCACCTTTGAAAGGGAGGTTGAGCGTTGGAATCTTTTACAGGAGTTAGAAAAAAATATGCAAGCCAAAGAAGATTTAATTAAGCTGATGTCAGATTTTTTAAAACCCATTCCGGGTGAATATTAGCTGAAAGCCTGAAAAAGGCTTTAGTCTATATCAATTTAGCTTGCTAAGTTCTTTTAAGAATTTTATGAAAAAACTTTCTCAAAATCCTTTGGTTTCCGTTATTATTCCTTGCTACAAGCACGAAAAGTTTATTGAGAAGTGTCTTAACTCGGTTGCCTATCAAACTTATGAAAACATAGAGGTAATCATTGTTGATGATTATTCTCCTGATAATTCGGTTAAAAAAATTGAGGATATTATTAACTGTGAAACCTGGAAATTAAGGTTTAATAATCGTACAAAATTTTATCCATTGACTCAAAATCAAGGAGCGCACCATGCTATTAATTATGGAATTAAAAAATCCCAAGGCGAAGTAATTGCAATTCTTAACTCTGATGATTTGTATCACAAGGAGCGACTTTCATGCCTTGTAGATGTCATGCAAAATCAAAATCATCATTTTGTCTTTAGTCGGGTTCAATATATTGATGATCATGAGAGT
>JBMDYE010000260.1:0-2882 GCA_048595135.1 Planktothrix sp.
CTGTTAAACGATATTGCAACTCATCTAACAACGGTTCACGACGGGGTAGTTCATCGACTAATTGATAGGGAAAAATCCCTTTTTCTAAGGCAAAAATGGCAGTGGTTCCCGCAGCAACTCCCGACGACCATTCAAAGGAATGAACCCGATAAGCCGCAGCGGCAACATGACTGGTGGCAATACTTTTTCCGGCTATTAATAAGTTATCAATTTTTTGGGGAATTAGGGATCTTAAAGGAATTTGAAACGGGTAAGCTTGTCCTTGTCCTCGCCGTTCTCCATCTCGTTCTGTATTTCCTGGGGTTTCCGGTGGGGTTAAAGTCATACAAGGGTGAAAATCAATGGCATAATGACCGATTCCAACGGTATCAGGATATAATGTTGCACGAGAGCGAGGCTTTGTTTCTTCAATGGTTTTTTGTCCTAAAATTAACGCCGGAAGTTCCAAACCCGATAACGAAATTCCTAAGAGTTTATTTTCTTCTTCTGAAAGATTTTGTTGATACCACTCCTGTCTAAAATTATTTCGAGAAATATCAATTTCTTTAATCATAAACCCATCAGGAAAGCCGTAGGACGGACGACCAATAATTCGTCTTCCTTCTCGCATATAAGGATATTTAGATAAACCATGTTCGGTTCCCATTGGCGAATCTAAGCCAGTAACATAACGATAATTCGGATGTTTTTGTTTAACGTTATTACCTAATTGAGAATCCGTTGTTCCTTCCACTAGCCAATAGAAAAACCCTTTCGCATTTTCTTCTCCTCGTCGTAAGGTTTCCGTTCTTAAACCTCCTTGCCATCCCCCTGGTTGTAATTGTCCCGTTGCTTCTAATTGCGATCGCGATAAAATTAAATTATCCTGATTTGTTCCCGGTCGATAATCATTTCCCCACGTCCAATTTTGCATCGAAATATCTCCCGGATAAATCGGCCATTCACGGGGATTACTAGGGCGAGGTTCTAACGGTTTCATGCTATGAATGCGCCGATAAGTATAAACTAATTCAAAATCCGCTAATCGTTGTAATTCATAACTATAATAAGGGGCATATTGTTGATAAAATGGGGGAATTTCATGAACTTGGGGTTCTTCGGTTGCCTCCATGGCAAAGGTATAAGTAAACCCTTGAGGGCAATAAGGATCATTCGTAATACTAGAGGCGGTCGGTTCTAACGGAGAACGAGGACTAATGCCTAATTGATAAGGAATATCCGTTAACCCAATAATTTCTCCCGTTTCTGTGGCTTCAATAATATACCAATTGGCTCCTGTTTTTGAAGTGGATTTTGGAACAAACCGAATAATTTTTTTATTAAATCGAGGGGAATTATTATATTGATAAGCGTCTTCTAAAATAAAGGATAAGGGTTCAGTATTGAGAGGGGGTGTATTGGGGGCAGGAGAATGTTGAATCGCAATAGCATTGGTAATTTGATTGTCAGAAATTGCCATATCTTTAATCACGGTTGACGGGAACCATTGCAAATTTCCCTTGCCTTTTTTGGCAGCATCTTGTAACATTTTAAATAGAATTTCATGCCCATCTTTGGGAAGGAAACAAGCTTCACTCACCCAACAAGCACCCGGATTTAGAATGCCATATCGGTCTTTAATGCGTTGTCGTAATTCTAAATAACCTCTCGGATAAAATAACAGCGATCGCTGAGTGGGACGTTCATCTAAAGCAGAGGTTCCTTGAGAAGAAATTTGTCCGCCTACCCAGTCAGTAATTTCTGTTAAACAAACGGTTTTTCCTGCTAATAATCCTTCATAAGCAGCCGCCGTCCCCGCCAGTCCCCCCCCAACAATTAACAGATCACAACCGACTTCTTGATCAATTCGAGGTGGCGCTGCGAATACCAAGGGAAGATTCACCGTTAATGAAATCACACTTAAGACTAAACTGGTAATAAAATTCGGAAAAATTCGAGCCATTTTTACTAAAGTTTTAGCGTGCATCATGATCAATAATCTCTATTGTACAAGCCTAATTCTTAAGAGTCAGAATCTTTGATAATGTCCGACTGGTAAGGCATCTAAAACTGAAATTAAATGAATGGGAAAAACGGAAAAGTCAAGATGATCCTGATCTACAATACGTTATAATGCTTTTAATCAGACTGTAGTAGCGATGAAAAATTTGCTATTATAAATGCTCCTGATTCTACCCTAATTATGATTGAACTTCTTGCCGCCCTTTCCGCATCGGCGGCGGCTGGACTCAGAATTGCTCTCCCTTTGTTGTTAATTGGTTTATTACGAACTGATTTATGGTCGCGTGTACCGATTCTCTCTAAATTTTCGCCGCAAGTGGTTGTGGGTGTTTTGGTGAGTTGGTCTTTATTTGAACTATTCGCCTCTAAAAAGTTACTCGGACAACGAATTTTACAAATTGTTCAACTGTTGTTTAGTCCGGTTGTGGGGGCGATTATGGGAATTGCGATTGCAGAAGCAACGAATTTTGAACCTGGTTTAGTTTGGATCATTGGGATTGTTGGGGGGTTACTGGCGTTTGTTCTCCAATTAGTGCAAACCGGATTATTTTATCGGTTACGGGGTTTACCTTTATGGGCGATTTTAAGCCAAGATATTCTCTGCATTTTCTTGGTAATTTTTGCCTTTGATGCACCCGAACACGGCGGATTAATTGCATTATTATTATTATGGCTTGCGATTCGTATTTCTAAAGAATGGTATCTCTGGTATAAAGCCCAAGCCAACCCCCGCGATCGCAATAACCCCAGACGTTACAAACGAAATCCCGACTGAGTAGAGACTCGCCATGGCGCGTCTCTACCTACAATAAACCGACAAAATGCAGAGGGCCTTGTCCGGTAATTAGTTCTAATAATAACGCCATCATTCCTAACATCGC
>JBMDYE010000261.1:0-20437 GCA_048595135.1 Planktothrix sp.
ATGGGAGTTTTACCGTTACCCGGAAATCGCTGTCAAGTGGTTTGGACAGCCCCCCATGCAGAAGCGCAGGCGTTGAAAGAATTAGATCAATCGGAATTTTTAACGTTATTAGAATATCGCACAGGCGGATTATTAGGAAAATTGGAATTATTGAGCGATCGCTATGTTTTTCCGGTTCAATTAATGCAGAGCGATCGCTATATTCAACATCGATTAGCCTTAGTTGGAGATGCTGCCCACTGTTGTCATCCCGTCGGCGGACAAGGATTAAATATGGGAATTCGAGATGCGGGAGCGTTAGCAGAAGTGTTGAAAAAAGCGGCTCAAAATCAAGAAGATATTGGGCAAGAACGGGTGTTAAAACGTTATGAAGGCTGGCGACAAAAAGAGAATTTAGTGATCTTAGGATTTACGGATTTCTTAGATAGACTGTTCTCAGGAGATTGGTTGCCAAAAGTCGTGTTGCGACGAGGCGGGTTATGGGTATTGCGGAAAGTGCAACTCTTCCGTTATTTTGCCTTGAGAATTATGACAGGTTTGATGGGGCGATCGCCTGAAATTGCTCAACCTTAGCAGATGATAATTCAGGGTTGGCTACCCGATAATACTCAGAAACTTTTGGAGGATAATTGCATTTGCAATATCAATAAAAAATGCTCCGACTAAAGGAACAATAATAAATGCTTGGGGGGACGCTCCAAAATGTTCCGTTACGGCGGTCATATTAGCAATTGCTGTTGGAGTCGCCCCCAATGCTAACCCCGAATAACCCGCCGAAACCACCGCCGCATCATAGGTTCCCCCCATAACGGGAAACACGACAAAAATCGTATAAACCGTAATCATCAATAATTGTACCAACAGTAAGAGGGCAATAGACCCCGCTAAGTCCGCCAATGTCCATAACTGTAAACTCATTAAAGACATCGCCAAAAATAAACCCAAACTGACATCAGAGATTAACGCTAAAGCGGGAGTCCCCGCAGGCCAAGCAAACGGTTGAATTAACAAGGGGATCGTATTTGTTAGGATAATTCCTGCTAATAAACAACTAACAAATAAAGGTAGTTTTAAATTAATCAGGTCAGCCAAATCATTAATTTCGATACCAAAACCAATGGCAAGGGCAATCACTAACCCCGAATTTAACATCGCATTATAATCAATCAAAATATTATCTTGATCTTGCTTAATTCCAATGCTCAAGTCTTGATCGGGGTCATTCGCTTTAAGGCGGTTTCTCTTAATTAAAAATTTGGCGATCGGCCCTCCAACCAGTCCCCCAAATACTAACCCAAAAGTCGCACTGGCAATTCCAATTTCCGCAGCATAGGTAATTCCATAGGTAGATTTAAACACCGGAGACCAGGCGATTACCGTCCCATGTCCGCCACTGAGGGAAACCGATCCAGCTAATAACCCGATGGGCAATTTTAAGCCCGTTAGAAAGGCGATCGCAACGCCTGTTAAATTTTGAATAACTAGATAACTAACCGCCATTACTAACAAAAGTAATAACGGTTTTCCTCCTTCTATCAGGGTTTTTAACTTAGAAGATAGCCCAATGGTTGTAAAAAAAATAATTAATAAGGTGTCGCGAATACTCAGATCAAACTCGATTTGATAATTAAAAAGTCCATAACAAAGACCAAACAATAGCGAAGCGAGGACACCCCCAGAAACCGCATCGGGAATATTAAAAGCTTGAAGAAACTTAATTTTTTTAGTTAAGTATTTCCCCAAATACAAAACTAAAATCGCGACAATAATCGTTTCGCGAATGTCGAGTTGCAGGATATTCATGGTTGACAATCCTAATCTCTGGGCTTTGTAATTAAGCTTTTGATTATAAATTAATTCTCAGATTTCCGGTAGATTCGAGTCAGGAACTCTTAACCAGTAGCTATTTTTCTCTCGTTCCAATGCTCTGCATGGGAATGCCAACCAGAGGCTCTGCCTCAACCTCTAAAAGAAAGCTAACCCATAATATTATTATAAATAAGTTGATAGTTATCCATTTGAGAACCGAGACAATGATCCTTGCTCCTGATCTCTCTTGCCTAAAATAAGGCAAAATAAGGATATGGGTTTGATCAGGTTGCGATCGCCCCCTTCCCCCAAATGAAAGAACTTGAACAAGTCGCTGAAGCACTCGAACGTCAAGACTATCGCCAAGCGGCAAAACTACTCAAACCTTTACAACAACAAGCACCCGATAATCCTTGGGTGAAGTTGTATATTGGGCGCTGGTATGAAGGAACCGATAAACTAGAATCGGCGGAAAAAGTTTATCGAAAATTACTTAAAGATGCGACAAGTCCGAAAATTGTAGCCCAAGCGCGACAAGGATTACAACGGATTGAAAATATTGAACAAAATCGGCGAAAAGATGCGATCGCCCAAGCCAAAACAGACCCCGATAATACCGAACCTGGATTATTAATTTTAGAACCCATTCCCCCTGAACAAAAACAAACCGCCGCCCAAACCTTGGCGAGAATGTTAAAAACCGATCCCTATACCGCCAGAATGCAGTTACAAAGTCGAGGCTGGCGTCTGTATAAAACTGGAGAACTGGGGGAATTAAAAGTTTATGGTCAAGAAATGTTAGCGGCGGGAATACCCGTATTTTGGGTGAAGTTATCCGATATTCAAAACCTTCATGTATTTCGGGTTCAATCTATCCAAGCGTTATCTCCTAAACTCACCTTAATTTGTCAAAATGAACAGGATCAATTAGGGTCGCTTTCGTTAGACTGGAAAGAAATTAACCAACGAGTAGAAGGGTTTTTACCGCTATTTATTGAAGCCTTTGATTATTATCCCCGTCGTCCTAAATCAGAACGATTTCGTCATAAAGAAATGACCCAAGATTATGCTCAAATCTGCGATTTACAGATTCCGCAACGGCGCTGTATTTTGCGGTTTTGTGATCACACCTATAATTTTCTGCAAGGGGTTGATTTTAGTCAGATGGAAACGGGAACTCCAGCCAACCAAAACACCACTCGCATTAATTGGAATTCTTTATTAACGCAATTTAATCAAAATTTAGCTCAAGTTAAAACTTGGTCAGAATTTACCTTTTTTGCCGAAACAACCTTAGATTATACTCAATTGTTAAGTCGAATTCCTGCTTATATTGATTTATCTCGTAAATCAGAAACCCCTTGGGATGCAGCGTTTCAATTGTATAGTGCTTTAGTTTTTTTGAAAAATCAAAGTAGCCGTTAAATCATGAATGACCTCTCCCCCTAACCCCCTCTCCTGCAAGGCGAGGGGGGACTAATTATTACTATTAAATATAAAAGATTATTAATTACTCCCCCTTCCCTACTAGGGAAGGGGGCTGGGGGGTTAGGTCAGTCTTTGAGATTAAATTAACGCTGCATTTGACGTGCCATTTCTTTAAACATCGCCATATTTTGTCCAGGACGACGACGGCTTCCGGTGGGTTGAGGCATTAAATAGTTTGGGGCGAAGGTCATTCCGGGAGGAGTTTTAACGACACCACTGTTGAGGGGTGCGGGTTCTTTCGGAGGTTCGGGTTTGGGTTCGGGTTTAACTTCCGGTTGGGTTGTAACCGTTGCTGGTTTGGGGGCTTCCGGTTTGGCGACGGCTGCTTGGGGAATATCTTTGGGTGCGGGTGCGGGTGCGGGTGCGGGTGCGGGTTTCGCTTCCGTTTTAGGGGTCTCAGTTCCTTTCCCTTCGCCAAATTCTAAGAAATATTCAGATTTTTTAGAACCAAAAATTTTACCTAAACCTAACATTATGTTTACTCCGTCCGTATTTTTATTTATAGGTCTACCTTAGAAATACCTTAAAGAAAAATGAAGATTTTGTCCACAAATCTTTACATTTCTTAATAAAATTTTTAATTTTGGGGGAACTCTTAGCGAATTTGAAGCGAAAGCTGAGTCAGATCGTTGCAGTTATTTACATTTTTCTCAGGATATCTTCCCAGCCATTCAACTTAGATTCAGGGTTCAGTTAGGAGACTGTCCTACAGCAACAGCATGGATTGGGCGGTGATCATTTAGGCTAAAAATAAAGTTACTTTGCACTCGCCCCATGAATAGCCAGATTAGTAAAAACCCGATTATTCTCGTTCACGGTATATTTGACACGCAACGCATTTTTAATCAAATGACAGCCTATCTAAAGCGGTTAGGATGGGAGGTTCACAGCTTGAACTTGGTTCCCAACGATGGACGCTTAGGATTAGAAGTGCTGGCTAAACAAGTAAGTGATTATGTTGCTCAAACTTTCCCCCCAGAACAACCGATTGATGTTGTCGGTTTTAGTATGGGCGGAATTGTCAGTCGTTACTATGTGCAACGGTTGAACGGAGTTGAACGGGTGCAGCGCTTGGTGACTATTTCCTCTCCTCACAACGGAACCTTAACAGGATTTCTCTATCCCACCTTGGCTGCATCTCAAATGCGTCCGAACAGTCCGTTTCTGCAAGACTTAAATCAAGATTTGACCCCTCTGGAACGTCTTAATTTTACCTCAATTTGGACACCCTATGACGGAATGATTGTCCCGGCTAAAAGTTCTCAACTATCGGTGGGGGAAGAATTAATCGTCAATGTTCTGGTTCATGCTTGGATGGTGACGGATATGAAAGCGTTAGAAGTGGTGGCAAAAACCTTAAATCAACCGTTAAAAACAACGGCTAGTCGTTCTTCTGCTGTTATTCGTTAATAAAGATAATTTCTTCTCTAATCCTATTCAACACCCCACTTGGCCAGCCGATTACCATTTTTCCTCTGCTTAGAGTGACACAAGAGCGATATCTAGCTTTTAACGGGGTTGTCACCCCGTGAGGCCTGTAAGTGCCATCAGAGCTTGAACCAAGCGTTCTGGCTCAAGTGGCTTTGTGACGTGTTTTTCAAACCCACTATTGAGCGATCGCTGATAATCTTCCTCCCGGGCATAGGCAGTGAGGGAGATCGCTGGAATCTGTCCTCCTTTCATAGCAGGTAAGGTTCGCACCTGCTGGATGAGAGCGTAGCCATCCACATCAGGCATCGCAATATCACTGACTAACACATCGGGTTGAAACGACTCTAAATTTGCTAACACTTCTGATGCAGAGGCAACCGCCAGAACTTCTGCTCCATATTCAGTCAGTAATACCGTTAATAGCTCGCGAGCATCGGGTTCATCATCGACGACAAGAACTCGAATCCCTGCAAGATTGAGTTCCTGTTGTGGCACCCCATCTATTTGTTGAATGGTAGGGGTAACATTCAGGAGTGGCAATCTAACTGTAAAGGTGGCTCCAAACCCTTCACCGGGGCTGTCGGCTGTAATTGTGCCATTGTGAACCTCAACCAATTGACGAACAATAGCTAAACCCAGACCTAACCCGCCGTATTTGCGCGTAATCGAGGCATCTTCCTGGCGGAAGGACTCGAAGATGTAGGGGAGAAACTCTGGGTTGATCCCTTTACCTGTGTCTCTCACGGTGATTTTTGCTTGATCGCCATCCCTTTCGAGATGGATATCGACTTGTCCACCCTGGGGAGTAAACTTGATGGCGTTGGACAATAGATTCCAGACAATTTGCTGTAAGCGAGCGGTATCACCGGACACTTGCCCGATGTTGGGCAACACCGAACGAAGCGAAATTGATTTAGCGACAGCAGTTGCTTTGACGGTTTCAGTTGCCGCCTCAATCACTGAGGAGAGATTGACCGAAGCCATATTGAGGCTGAGTTTGCCACGCAAGATTTTGGCAACATCCAGCAGATCATCGATTAGCTGAGTTTGCAATTTAGCATTGCGCTCGATCGTGGCAAGCGCTTCAGCCGTTTTAGCGGCATCAAACTTACGCATTTGCAATAACTTTGTCCAACCCAAGATCGGGTTGAGCGGCGATCGCAACTCGTGGGAAAGCACTGCCAAAAACTCATCTTTAATCCGGTTGGCGCGTTCAGCCGCTTCCCGCGCCGCTTGCTCCCGTTGCAGGAGTTGCTCCCGTTCTGCCTCTGCCTGTTTCTTCTCGGTAATGTTAAGGACAGTGCCAATGAAGCGAATCACGACTCCGGCTGAGTTAAAAAAGGCCTTGCCCTTGGCAGCAACCCAGCGTTCGATGCCGTCTTCGAGCCCTACTGTGCGATACTCAATGTCATAGTCGCCGCCGCCTTTAGGGTCGAACGATTGCAGCAAAACCTGACGAATCCGTTCGCGATCGTCTGGATGCAAGCCTGACAGGAAAACATCCCAAGTAATTTCGGCAGTAGGGGGTAGCCCAAACATAGCCTTACATTGGTCGTCCCATTTCAGGACATTTGTGATGGGGTTGAAGTCCCATGTCCCTAGCTCGGCTGATTCCATTGTCAAGCGCAAGCGGTCTTCACTCTGACGCAATGCTTCTTCGGCTTGTTTGCGATCGGTCACATCGCTATGAACGCCGACCCATTCTCGAATCGCGCCATTCTCCTCAAACACGGGTACTGCTCGTACACTCATATGACGATATACGCCATCGTGTCGGCGCAAGCGATGCTCAAATTCATAAGAGGTACGGTTCTCTACGGCAATTAACCAGGCTTGCGTGGTTGCTGCGCGATCGTCGGGATGTATTGCGTTGAGCCAGCCCCAGCCTTTTAATTCGTCGTAAGTTTGCCCGGTGAAGGCGCTCCAGGCAGGTTGCGGACTAATAAACTCTCCGCGATCGCCTTGTTCATTCCAGATGATTTGAGCAGTGGCTTCGATCAGCGATCGGTAACGCTCTTCACTGGCTTGTAAGGCGGCTTCTGTTTGTTTCCGTTGACTAATATCCTCAAACAAAATCGCGACTTTTCGGCTTTCGGGTTGCCCGATGCGGAAGGTAGACACATCAAACCACCGACCTAACGCTTCAGAATAGTTTTCATAACGGGCAGGTTCACCCGTCAGGACAACCCTGCCATAGAGGTCGATCCAATACTGTTCTAGTTCCGGGTGCAACTCGCGGGCTGTTTTACCCTGAGCATCTTTCAGACCTGAGTGCTTTTCAAAGACTGAGTTGATTTCTAACAAGCGATAATCGATCGGCTGATTGTCTGCGTCAAACAGCACTTCAGCCATGCAGAAGCCTTGATTCATATTCTCAAACAGGGCACGGTAGCGCTCCTCAGAGAGTCGCAATGCTTCCTCGGCTTGTTTGCGATCGCTAATGTCAATTACAGAACCGATATATCCCTTAAACTCCCCATCCTCGCCCAACCAGGGACTAGCTGCGTCGATCGCCCAGCGATATTCCCCATCCTGGCGACGCAATCGGTATTCAAGCCGAAAGGCTTCGTGACGTTCGTTGGCTTGTAAAAAAACGGTCTTGGCGGATTCACTGTCTTCGGGATGTACTGCATCAAGCCAACCCAGCCCCAAACCGGTTTGCTCTGTTTGTCCGGTGAAGTCATACCAACCCCGGTTGAGATAGGTACAGTAGCCCGTGGAGTCTGTCACCCAAATCATCGCTGGCGCATTATCTGCCATGTGGCGAAAGCGCTCTTCACTTTGACGCAGGACTGCTTCTGCCTGTATTTGTTCCGTAATCTCTTCACAAACGGTGCTGATACCGACCACCTCTTTGCCAACTTTTAAAGGCAGAAAATGTTCTAGCCAGGTGCGCTGTACGCCAGGTTGTGCCGGAGTTTCCCCTTGAATTTTGACATTAAGTAAAGGTTCTCCCGTTTTCAGAATCGGGTGCAGAAGTTGTTCGAGCGTATTCCCCAGATCGGGAAACAGTTCCCGTACCGTATGCCCAATATGGGCTGCAACGGGTAGTCCGTTGATGTCTGCTAGCCGTTGATTGATCCGCACAAAGCGGAGGTCTGCATCCAGAACATTCAAGCCAACAGGGGCAGACTGATAAATTGCTTCGATTTCTGCAAGTTGTCGCTGCAACAATGCTTCGCTGCGCTTGATGTCATCAATGTTCGTAATGGTGCCGATCCAACTGGTGATTTGATTTTGACTGTCACGGGTCGGAATGGCTCGACAGATAAACCACTGATACTCCCCATCCCAACGGCGAAAGCGGCATTCAGTCTCAAAGGGCTCTCCAGTAGTGATCGCCTCCTGCCACTGGGCTAAGGCGCGATTGCGATCGTCGGGGTGAACGTTACTGGCTATTGGGATGCCGATCAACTCCACTTCACTCAACCCTGTATATTCGTACCAGCGCTGATTCCGATAATTGACCGTTCCTGTGGCGTCGGCAGTCCAGATCATTTGCGGTATGGCTTCCGCTAACTCTCGATAGCGCTGCTGGCTGGCTTTGAGTGCGGTTACATCCCGGTTGCGCTCTGTGATGTCTAGAAAGGCTCCAATCACGCCTCTAATTTGGTTCTGGTCGTCTCGCAGGGGAGTGGCATAGGAGAGTAGCTGATGCACCTTGCCATCGGTCAGCAGAATGTCAAACTCGGCGTCTCGCACCTCTACCCCGAGTCGGGCAGCCCTTTGCATCGGTAAATCAGCAGTTGAGATTTCCTGCCCATTTTGCAAGACCCGATAGGAAGGCTGCTCATCGGCAGGTGCGCTCTTTGAAATATTGCTGTTAGGGCTAACGCCGAGTAGTTGCCGTAGATAGGCATTATGGTGCATTTGGGCGCAGGTCGGGTCTGTGGCGATCGCAATCCCCACCGGAATCAGGTCTAACAAGCTGTGTAGCTCAGTCACTCGATCAGTCAAATCTTGGTTGAGTTGTTGAACAACTGCCTCTTGTCGTTGCAAATCTGCGACAGTCCGGCTCAATTGCAACTCTAGCCGCCTGTGCTTTGTCACATCCCGCCAGGACGCAACAAAGCCATCCTTCAATTTAGTGGCGCGAATATCAAACGCCCGAACCAGATGCTGTTTGCCATCGCCATAACGATCCTCGTAAATGAGGGAGTCTTTGATCAACGGTTCAGCCGTTTCAACGACTTGGCAATACTCCGCAAACAACCCCAATTCTCGATGGGCAGGCAACACCTCGCACAACCCCCGACCAATCTGCATTTCTTTGGTCATCCGGTTGTTTTCACAGGCTGCCTGGTTGAGATAGTCGATTTGAAAGTCTACAATCTGCCCCGACTCGTCTCGCATGGCTGAGAAGATGCCAAAGCAGTCCAGCATATTTTCAACCGAGGTTTGAAACTGCTCCTGGCTGCGCTGCAATTCTCGTCGTAGTTCAGCGTTTTCGATCGCGCTTCGCATCGCCAAGCGCAAATCATCGGGAGTGATGCGGTTTTGCACCAAATAGTCTGCTGCCCCGTGTTTGAATGCCCGCACGGCTAACTCGGTATCGTCACGGTCAACCACGACAATGGGGGGACAGCGATCGCCCATTTGTTCCTTGAATAGACGCAAAAGGTTGATGCTATTGGATTTGGGATGGTGAAAGCATAGAAGAATGCCGTCAATTTGTTGCGATTCGGACAGTGTTAGAGTTGAGGTCTTATACTGCTCCGACAAGATTCTGTACTCAACACTCCGATCCTGCTGTAGCTGCTGCTTGTAGTCCTGATCGCCTTCTTCTGAATCAGCAATAACAAGGAGTGTTCGATGAGTTAACATATTAAAACCTAAATTTTCAGGGTTGAAGCAAAGCGAAAGCGAATCGGAGCTACAGAATTTAAAATATTCTTAATAGCAGCTTATTAAGCATAGCAATTTTAGGGGAGCATCTGCTCAGTCATTTTAATCAGCTTTTCTAATACCCCCTCTAGCTTGGCTTTGAAGCAGGGTGATTCTATAACTGCACTAATTTGGGGGGCAGAAAAATAGTTTGAGTTGGGGTTAGTTGACGGAGCTTTGCTCTAGGGAGAGTAAAAACTAGGCAGCCTGAAAACTGGGAAGAGAAAAAGGTGGGATTAAAGTGGGGAAAGTATCCATAAATTGAATTAATTGCTCAAACTTTCGTCGAAAGCCAGGAATCGGAAAAATTTTCAATCAAGGAGAGAGTAAACAGTAAAATAAATAGGGTTCAATCAGTAATCTTAGATTATTCAAGGAACTTTTCTTGCGTCAGACCCGGTTCCCACCCAGGATGTTGTTTCCAAGGAGAAATCAATTGTGAGAAAGAAGATTGTAACATCCTTTGCGGATTCTTTCCCCCTATTTTACTCTCCCTGTAGTTATAAAAGAGGGAAGGGATTGAAACGATGCAAATCCCTTTGAGGGAATGTCAATCTCTCCCCCGTTAAAATAACCACTAATCCCTATCAGGGATTGAAATAATAACAATATTGGGCTGAAAGGGTGCGTTTATGAACCTGACGCACCCTCAAGTTTTAAGTATCACCAATTTGAGCAATTTCGTTACAACCAAACACCGCTTCGGGATAACAGTAATATTTGAATTCCAAAACATTATGGAAGGGATCTTCTAAAAAAAACGTGCGGTGTTCGGTCGGTAAACCGGGAAACCGACGTTTCGGTTCTTGATAAAACTTAAGTTGTTTCCGTTGGGCGCGTTCTAACAAACTTTCCCAGTCGGTTTCTGAAGTAAACACTAAACCAAAATGTCGGGGATAAATGCCATTCTGGGGAATGAGAGGATCTTTGCTAACATGGGCAACAATTTGATGGCCATACAGATTTAGAATTACAGAATTGCGGGTTTCGCGACCCACCTCACAGCCTAACCCCTCTCCATAAAAGGCTTTAGTCTGCTCAACATCCGTCACCGGGAAGGCAAGATGAAATAAAGTAGTGTTCATGATCTTAATTAACAATGCAAAATTTTGACATGATCGTTAATGACATAGTTTGGCTTAATCCTTGGCTATTTGCGATCGCCTTAAATACAGTTTTAATTACTTTTGCTGTGATTGCCGCTAAAAAGTTATTGACAACCGCGGGATGGGTTCATGCTTGGATTTTAGGGGTTCTGACCTGGGGTTGTTTGGGATGGCAAGGTTATCTGATCGTTGTCTTTTATTTTTTAGCAGGTTCAGGAGTCACCCGCATTGGCATGGCAGAAAAGGAAGCCGCTGGAATTGCTGAAAAACGAGGCGGCGCCAGGGGGCCAGAAAACGTCTGGGGTTCAGCGTTAACGGCTACGTTGTGCGCTTTAGGAGTATTTGCGATTCAATTCTTATTTCCCGATACCGATGAGATCTTGCTCTGGGTTCCGTTATTATTATTAGGATATGTTGCCAGTTTTAGTACCAAATTATCCGATACCTGTGGCAGTGAAATCGGGAAAGCCTATGGAAAACGAACCTTTTTAATTACCACTTTGCAACCCGTACCGAAAGGAACAGAAGGGGCGGTGAGTTTAGAAGGAACGTTAGCGGGTATTGTCGCTTCTGTTTTAGTGGCTGCGATCGCCTACTTCATCGGTTTAATCGACGGTTTAGGAATAATTTGGTGTGTGATTGCGGCGTTTATTGCGACAAATTTAGAAAGCGTCATTGGGGCGACCTTACAATCTAAATTCAGTTGGTTAACCAATGAAATTGTTAATTTTATTAATACGTTAATTGGAGCAATTGCGGCGATTTGTTTGGCGTTAATTTGGAAAACTTTGGTTTAAAAAATAAAGGTTGTCATTGCGAGGAATAGCAGGACAATCAGGAGAACGGGTGATAGCTTCACTTTGATTTTGCTACGTTCGCAATGACAGATACACATGAACAGAAATAATCTATTCCTCGTCGCCGCCTTCTTCTGCGTCCTCAGTCGGATAGTAAAACCCTTTAGAACGACCAGTCAGAACAGATTTACCGAGGGATAACGCTTTTTCAGCTTGGAGTCTAGCTTTACGCTTCCAAGTCGCCTTCCGCATATCGCGTCTAGACTTGGAGGTTTTCTTCTTTGGAACAGCCATGAGCCTATTTTAATGAGGATTTTGCACAAACTCTAATATTATCCTATTTTTTGGCAATCCTGATCACAATTGATGAAAAAATTTATAACAGTCACCAGTCACCAGTCACCAGTCACCAGTCACCAGTCAGTAGTCAGTAGAGACGCGCCGGGGCGGAGCCATGCCGATAGGCTTTTGGCGCGTCTGTACCCAGTCACCAGTCAGAGCGTGAAGAGGGAGGGGGGACAGGGGGACAAGGGGACAAGGAGAAAATTTATTTTCTCCTGATAACTGATGACTGGTGACTGGTGACTGGTGACTGTAATTACAGTGATTTCAAGAACTTAACTAAGGCATTCCGGTCATCTTGGGACATGGCTTTAAAGGCTTCTTTGGAATTTTCTGCTTCGCCCCCATGCCATAATATCGCTTCTTCTAAGGTGCGGGCGCGACCATCATGTAAATAGCCGGAATAGGGAAGCACCGTTTGCGTTAACCCAATTCCCCACAGCGCAGAAGTCCGCCATTCCGTCCCCGACGCCTGAAATTCAGGGCGATTATCCGCTAATTCAGGGCCTAAATCATGCACTAATAAATCAGTATACGGGTGAATCGTTTGATTGGCTAATTCTGGAATGGGATGATTTCCTGTTTTTAACGTGGGAATATGACAAGCAACACAATTCGCTTGAGTAAACAATTTTTCACCTTGTTTGACTTGAGGATTGTCTAAGATTGTTCGGGCGGGAACTGCCAAGGTTTGTACATAAAACGTCGTTAAATCTAAGGTAGGTTGATCAATATCCGTTGCAATTTCTCCATCCGTAAATAAAGGATTACTGATGCCCATATCATTCACAAAAGCCCCCGCATTTTGCTGAATTAATGTGGGATTTCCGGCTTTCCAACCAAACCGTCCGATGGCTTCAGATTGTTTTTGTGCATCCCAAACTTTATTCGCTTGACCGGATATCCCATCTTGATTTTTATCCTCTGGATCAGCTAATTTTAAAATCGTTTGATCAGAAACCGCTTCTAACAATCCTAACCCAAAAACAGGGGGTGGAATTCTCAGGGAGGTTTTCACCTCTTTTGATAATGGTTTACCATCTTGTAGAATAATTTCGGGTTTGGGCGATCGCAACTGATACGGTTTACCGTCTTTATAATAACCCTTTATTTCCTGCCAATCAATCGTTACCGTTGCTTCGGGTTTCTTCCCAAAAATTGATTGATCTTGAATTTGCGTTCCGAGTCCCGAAACCGGAAACATATTATCAATTTTCACTGATCCTTCTAAATGGAAATCTCCCGGTTTAATTGGGGTCGATTTTTCTGCACTAACTCTCACTAATAGTTGTCCTGGTTCTGGTAATCCCCGACCATTTTTAATATGACATCCGGCACAAGAGGGATTATTAAATAAAGGGCCTAAACCGGGATGAATGGGATTCGGTTTCGTCACAAAAATCGCTTCAAAGGCTCGATTTGAATCTAAGTGTTTTTTCTTTCCGGCTTCATCTAAATTCGCTAACGGTTGTTCATAGCTACTTGAACTGCGATTAAATACCGTTGTTTCTCCCCCGGCTAAGGGAACCGCAGGTTTTACCCCAGTTTGGAAATGCAAAAATAAAGATAACGCAATTCCCCCTAGAATAGCGATTATAAAAATAACTAAAAACTTGATCATTTTTCCGTTAGGAAAACGGAAAGATAGGGTTTGTATTTCCAAACTAAACCTCCTATTTTCTGATTTTTTTCAATCTGAAACTTCAAAACTATCACTCAATACGCTTTCCCATCTTTTCTTCGTTTTGGTGGGATATTTATATTTAAAAAAATGTCATCTTAGCCCGAAAAGGCTAAATGGGAGTAAGCTGTTTAGATCTTAACGTTTAACCAGGGGTAGAACTTGACTTTCCATTGTAGAAAATAAGGTTAAAATTGCGGTTTTTGCCGTGTTTAACTGAGCAACTGCTTCAGTATCCGCCACATTCGTTTCAATGGGAGACGGAACTGCATTAACCGCTTCAATTGCGGCTTTTAATTCAGTTTTGACTTTTTGATCCAGTTCAGGGTTTGCTTTCGCGACTAACGCACTTAAACTATTCTCTGAAGTGCCTGTTTTTGTTACTGTTCCTAGATAAGCATTTTCTACACTTTTTAAATTATTCTGAAAATCCTTTAAGGAACTTTGACTAAACCGACTTTCAAAGGTTAAAGCATCTTTTGTTTCTAAGGGTTTACCAATTTTTTCATTTGCCACTTCATCCAAACAGCCTAACATTCCTTGCACAATTTCTTCGACTGCTGCTTGTTGGGTGGGATAAGCAGGATTACTTTCGTTTCCAGCCGTTGCTAATACTTCCCGATACGGTGGATTTCCTGCTACTCCCGCTTGCCAACTTTTCACTAAATTCTTGGTAGATTCATTAAAGGCAACGGTTAATACTTTGACGAGTTCTAATTCCCGTTCTGAAAAATCTTGAGCGGTTTTATTATTATTTAAACCGAATAATAAATATTCAATGGTATGAAACCCTTTTTGGGTAGTTTGTAGTTTTTTAACAGATTCTGGTGTCAATTCCTCGTTACTATTAATAACGGCAACCACATCGGTTTCATTCACAGGCCAATCATCTAAATCCCCATCATAACCCAAGGATTCCGCAGGGCCAAAGGCAAAGGCTTCGCTTTGTTCCCAAGGAGACCGAGCGGCTATCCAGGCGTTTTGGGCGGCTTTAAGGGTTTCATCGGTGGGAGTTTCAACGAAGGTATTCACGGCTTTGGACAGTTCCCCGGCTTCCGTTACTAATTGTTGATAGGTGGGAATGACGACTTGATCCGCAAAATTACTCACGACCAAAGTGGTCATATCATTAGCAGGAGTTTGAGAAGTAGTCGCATTATTACTTGTTGAGGTGTTATTGCAACTACTACTCAACAATAGTAAACTAGCTGCGATCGCTGTTGTCATTGGCTTGAAGAATTGATCAGGACGGGGGGTAAAGGCGATCGCTGTTGGGGTTGAAAGTCGTTTCATCGTTGCTAGTTGATAATAGATGTCAAGAGCATCTTACCATTACTTAAGGATTAAAGTTACCAATAATCCTTAAATTTTTCTTTCATTGTTTCTTTTTATTCACATTTGAAATAATTAATTAGGGGCAGTAAAACCCCGCCTCTACAACGGTTAATTCTTAATTCTTCTGTTTTATCGTTGCCTAACTTGCCAAAGAGTTACTTCTAATTCTCTAGAAATTCATCAAAGTTAATATTAATAATTCTTAAAAAGATGACAATAATTATAGTAAAATCGCAACAGAGATTGTTACTCTCCTGTAGGGAAAGAATCTTAAAAAGACGACTTGAAGGAATCGTTAGGTTGTTTCTGCTTGAGAAAATTTTTACATTGAATCACAGGAGCGTGATCCGACCCAACTATCCTTATTCAATAGTTAAAATCACCGGGGTATGATCACTGGGTTGTTCCCAACTTCTGGGGATTTTATCAATCAGGCATTCGGTCGCGCGTTCGTACAGAGGTAAACTTAGATAATGGGTATCAATGCGCCATCCTTTATTTCGCGCGAAAGACCCACCCCGATAATCCCACCAACTGAAATGTCCGCCTTCGGTGGTGAACTTCCGAAAAGCATCTTTTAAGCCTAATTCTAAAACGTTATTTAACGCTTGACGTTCAGGATCAGATGCCATAATATGATTTTCCCGACCTTTAGGCGTATGAATATCTTCATCAGCTAAGGCAATATTAAAATCTCCACAAATACAAAGATTAGGAGATTCGATTAATAAAGCTTGTAAATAATCTTTGAGGACAGTTAACCAGTTTAATTTATAGTCATATTTATCCCCTCCCACAGCCGCGCCATTAGGAACATATAAATTAACAATTCTAATGCCGTTAATCATTCCGGTAATCACTCGTTTTTGTTCATCAAACAAAAGAGCTTTTTCGGTTGTTAAAACCGAAGAAAATCCTAAATTAATTGTTTCTAAGGGTGTTTTACTAAAAATAGCAACGCCATTATAGGATTTTTGACCATAAATATAAAGATGATAACCCAGTTCTTCAAAGGGTGATTTAGGAAACTCTTGATCAATAACTTTTGTTTCTTGTAAACACAAAACATCAACAGGATTTTCTTTTAACCATTGAATAACTTGCTCTTTTCGAGTGCGAATTGAGTTAACATTCCAAGTTGCAATTTGCATAATTTTATCTCAATTAAAATCAATCAATTAAGAACCAAGTGGAGGCTAAAAACCCGGTTTGTCCAAGAAACCGGGTTTTTGTGTCCCTAATTTGAATATCGCTGTGGGTTGTTCAGAAGTCTCAAAATTTGATGTTAAATCTTCAATTCATTTAGGGAAGTGATGGGCAGAACCCATCCTACTTTATTCTAGAAGGGTGAGAATATCAACGCCTGTTTCTGTCACCGCAACGGTATGTTCAAATTGGGCTGACAGTTTACGATCTATTGTAATAGCTGTCCAACCATCTTCTAAAACTTTGGCTTCCCAGGTTCCTTCATTAATCATTGGTTCAATGGTAAAAACCATCCCCGGACGCAGCTTTTTGCCTTTTCCTCGTTCTCCATAATGGGGAATTTGAGGGGCGGTATGGAACACGGTATTGACTCCATGACCCACAAAATCTCGCACGACAGAAAAACCATGACTTTCTGCATATTCCTGAATGGCTGCCCCGATATCGCCAATTCTTCCCCCTGGTTTAACAGCAGCAATACCCCGCATTAAACATTCTTCGGTAACTTCCACTAATTTTTTAGCAACAGGAGAAGGTGTGCCGACAAAATAAGTTCGAGAAACGTCGCCATAATACCCATCTACAATCGGAGTTACATCAATATTAATTATGTCGCCCTCTTTAAGAATTTGTTTAGCGTTGGGAATTCCGTGACAGATGACTTCGTTAACACTGGTACAAATCGATTTCGGGAACCCATGATAGCCAAGGGGGGCACTTTTTGCCCCATGTGCTTGCGTCCAACGTTCGGCTTCGTCGTTGAGTTCTAGGGTACTGACCCCAGGTTGAACCATTGGTTCCAAATGCTTTAACAGTTGAGCCGCTAACCGTCCAGCCTGACGCATTTTTTCGATTTCTCGGCTGGATAACAGAACGATTGTGTCACTTCCCATTTGCTTATTCAAATCCGAATTGATCTCGCCGTATTTTGACCCATTTACTACCGTATCATATCAAACTAAGGTTGTTTAGCTTTTTAACGCGGCGATCGCTAAACACCCCCAACCGACAATCAATGCTAAACCGCCAAAGGGGGTAATGATTCCCAATGTTCCCATTCCGGTTAACGTTAAAGCGTAGAGGCTACCAGAAAATAAAAGAACGCCAATCACAAAAGCACAGCCGGCGGCGACCATCCAAGGTTGCGGCGTTTCTGAACTTTTAATGAATAGCCCAATAAATAATAAGGCTAAAGCGTGATACATTTCATAACGAGTTCCCGTGGTAAAGGTTTCTAATAAGGGTTGGCTGATTTGCCCTTTTAGCGCATGGGAACCAAAGGCTCCAGCTATTACGGAGAATCCACCTAAAATAGATGCGATCGCTATCAAGAATTTAGACATATAAAAGAATTAAGAATTAAGAGGGAATAGGCACTCTTGCAATCGGAAATCAATTTTTCCCTTGTCCCGGAGTCCTCTTTTTCCCTGTTCTAAGAGTGCCTGGGGCTATATCAATAAAACCGATAAATAAAATCATTAATTTCTTGCTTTTCTAATATTCCATTCAATTCTTTTGCTTTTTGATCTAAAAATTGTTTGGCTTCAAAGGGGGATAAATGGGTATATTGGGATAAGCTTTTAACGCTAATTGTTCCCTGATTTTCTTGGATTAAGCGGTTAAAAATCGCTTGAATTCTCCGGGAACGAGATCTAATTTTTTTTCGGCGTTGTTGATACCAATCCCAAGCCATCCATCCCCCAAATCCCAAGGTGGGTAATCCTAAAATTAAGCCCCCAACAGTCACACTTAATTTACTTTCAAATGTGCCACTTGGATTTATTAATTCTGTTGCGATCGCCAGCAAACAAACCAGCCCAACCGGAACCAAAACACTAGCAACAATTGCCTTAAAAAACTGCATGGTTCATCCTCCCAAAATGAAGGAAAACAAGGGAATAGGAATTAAGAATTAAAAATAGGAGTCTGTAGAGACGTGCCATGGCACGTCTGTAAGGAGTCAGGAGTCAGAAGAAAAGAATTGTCACTTTGTCCCCGTGTCCCCCCTTCCCCTTGTCTTTCTCCTGCCTCCAGCATAGCTGCTGTATGGGTTAGACACCAATATGTCCGTTACTATACATTTCCTTTACAATTGTTCGTATTTTTTTACTCAATCTTTAAATAGGGGTCTTGACCCCTCATCCCAAAAACGTTATATTGTGTTATGTAGATGCACCCTGATGGTAGGGAGAGTTGCCAAAGCGACTCTCTCTTTTTTGTTTAGATAGGGCTGAGTGCGGTAATCTGGATCAAAGAATGAGAAGACAAACGTTCAGATGCTAGAACAAGCCAACGAATTGCTCAAACAGGGAATATCACATTATCAAAACGGCGACTATCAAAACGCACTCACCAGTTGGGAGCAAGCTCTAGGTTTGTATCAAAGCTTGCCAGATCGAAAACGAGAAGGGGCTGCACTGGGAAATCTCGGAGTGGCTTATGAAGCTCTCTTAAACTATCCTAAAGCGATCGAGTCTTATCAGCAACACTTAATTATCGCTCGTGATATTCAAGATTCTCAAGGTGAATTAAATGCGTTAGGCAACCTCAGCAACGCCTATTACAAATTAGCCAACTATGAACAAGCAATTTTAACTCAACAGCAACGATTAATCCTCGCCCGTCAACTCCAAAATCAGCCAATTGAAGAACAAGCGTTATCCGTCTTAGGTCTTATTTACACAGCTAAAAATGAGTTTAACCAAGCTCTTAACTATTATAAACAGCAATTAAACCTAGCTGAAACCACTCAAAACTTGAGAAGCAAAGGGAATGCCCTCAATAATTTAAAACTAACCTATGAAAGCTTAGGACAATTAGAAAACGTTCAATCCTGTGTTCAACAACAATGGCAACTTGTTCGTCACTGGCTGACGGAATCTAATAGCGATAACATTTTGCAATTAGCAGACAGTATTGGTTTAGATCCCGCCACCGATTTTGCTGGGGTAGATTTAAGCGGTTTCGACCTTAATTATGGGGATTTGCAAAACGCTGATTTAACTAAAACAAACCTCAGCCATGCTAACCTAACGTTAGCGGATTTGAGTGGAGCCGTGTTGCGAGAAGCCGATTTAACGCAAGCGATTTTCAGTAATGCCAATTTGCGAGATGCGGATTTAACGGGAGCAACGCTTTATCAAACCGATTTACGCACGAAAATGCCCAGAGCCAATTTTAGTTATGCTAACTTAACTCAAGCAGATTTAGTCAGCGCCTATTTACCCAAAGCCAACTTCAGCCATGCTAACCTCACGGATGCTAATCTTCAATATGCAGACTTAACTGGAGTCAACTTTCAAGGGGCTAACTTAACTCGGACGAATTTCAGCCGTGCAGAATTAAAAGATATTATGGTTGAAAACGTTAATTTTACCCAGGCGCTGGGAATTTCTGCGCGAATTAAGGCAGAGTTGTTACAGCGAGGGGCAATTTTTGAGGACAATGAGAACAACGACGGTTGACCCTTGACCGTAATTGGATGGATGATTCCATCTAATCTGATCTGATCAAAAATCCATATTACAATCACAACTTCTTATGACTGGTGTAGAAGGATTATGGCCCCATAATATTAGCCCGAATCGTTTAGCGGTGTTAGAACGGAAACTGATTCTTTGGTTACAACAACAACCGTTACCGCCAGAGATTCACGAAATGGCTTTGCATTATAAAACCCATGATGATTTACAAGTTCTAACTCAAAAAGCAGCAGCGCATGGATGTCGTTTTTCTGTGTTGCAAACCACTGTGCAAGCGATTGTTTCTGCTACTACAGAAAATTTTCTAGATTTAGCAGAAATGGCGGGTTTAAATCCCCTAGAAGATTTTTCTGGTGCTAGGTTATTAGGAATCGATTTAAGGGGTTTAGATTTAAGTGGAGCCAAATTTCAAGGTGCTTATTTACGAGGAGCGGATTTAAGCGATATTGATTTAAGTGCTGCGGATTTGAGTCAAGTTAATTTAGGTGGAGCCGATTTAAGTGGAGCGTTATTAAGCGATGCTAATTTAAGTCAGGCTGATTTACATC
Source organism: Planktothrix sp. (assembly GCA_048595135.1). GTDB lineage: Bacteria > Cyanobacteriota > Cyanobacteriia > Cyanobacteriales > Microcoleaceae > JBMDYE01. The sequence goes on from JBMDYE010000261.1 coordinate 20,110, forward strand.
GGGTGAGTTTAGTATTAGCAAATTTAAGTGGTGCTAATTTAATAGGGGTAAATTTAACTGAAGCAAATTTAAGCAATTGTAATCTCAGCGATGCGAATTTAACCAATGCTTGTTTAAAAGATGCTGATTTATATCAAGCGGGGTTAGCCTTAACAAATTTAACCGGGGTAGATTTTACGGGAACCCAGGTTAAAGAAGCGCGTTTATGGCATGATGCGGGATTATCAGAAGACTTGAAAGCCGATTTAATTCAACGCGGGGCAATTTTTGATTAAATTTCAAAATCAATAAAAAAAGCGATCGCTCTTTTTTTAAGAAAAGCGATCGC
>JBMDYE010000262.1:0-2267 GCA_048595135.1 Planktothrix sp.
AAGCAAGGACGAATCGCCCAAATCGAATCAGGGGGCAAGCCAAGTCTGCGGTTAGAGACAATTTTGACTTATTTTTACAACTTGGGGTATGACGTGGAATTAAGAATCGTTAAAAACGGAAATCCAGTTGCCACGATTACAACCGTCGAATCAAAAGAACTTAGTGAGACAATGGAATAAGCAGTGAAAAAATTTATCGATCAACATAATATCGATTGTAAACAACCCCCACTGACTTGAGTACAAGTACAGTGGAGGCTTTGAAAGAGGCCGATAGTTTACCAGCCCAAGTCTTAACTGACTACGTTTTTTGAGTCACGACACCAGAGGATGCGTAGCTAGTCTTCTGCTCTGTCTCCAGTGATTAAACATCTTTATCGGGTTAAGGACGTGTTACTGGACTAAAAAGCTCTTAAAACATTGGCGAAGCTAACATTACCCTAGCAATAGGAGAGGCAGAAATGTCCAATTACGCATTAGTAATTGACAACAAAAAACAACCCTTAAGTCCCTGCCACCCCTCGGTAGCCAGGAAGCTTCTTAAGGAAAAGAAAGCGGTTATTTTCCGAAGATATCCGTTCACAATCATCCTCAAGAAAACTCTTGAAAATCCTCAATCTGAGTCAATAGAATTAAAGTTAGATCCAGGTGCTAAAACAACCGGAATTGCTTTAGTTCAAGGTAACAAAGTAATTTGGGGAGCAGAACTCACTTATCGGGGTCAAGCGATTAAAGCTAGTTTGGAATCTCGTCTGTCATTGCGTCGTTCCCGAAGAAACCGTAAAACCCGTTATCGTCAAGCACGGTTTTTGAATCGCACCCGAAAAGAAGGTTGGTTAGCACCCTCCTTACAACATCGAGTAGAAACAACTTTGACTTGGGTGAATAAATTGATTAAATTTGCACCCGTTAATTCAATTATTCAAGAGTTAGTCAAGTTTGACTTACAAAAACTTGAGAATCCTGAAATCTCAGGAGTTGAATACCAACAAGGGGAATTACAAGGATATGAGGTTCGAGAAGACCTACTGGAAAAATGGCAAAGAAAATGTGCTTACTGTGGAGTAAAAAACGTTCCTCTTCAGGTAGAACATATTCACCCGAAAGCTAAAGGAGGTACTGATCGAATTTCTAATCTTTGTTTAGCTTGTGAAAAATGTAATCTAAAGAAAGGGACTCAAGATATTGAGAAATTTCTAGCCAAGAAACCCGATGTCTTGAAGAGAATTTTGTCCCAATCCAAGCGTCCTTTAAAAGATGCTACTGCGGTTAATTCAACCCGATGGGCTTTATTTAACCGATTAAAAGAAACGGGTTTATCTGTTTCTACGGGTAGTGGGGGTTTAACTAAATTCAATCGAACTCGGCTAAATTTACCGAAAACTCACTGGTTAGATGCAGCTTGTGTTGTCCAAGTTGACTCACTCCAAATTCTAACCCGTCAACCGTTATTGATTCAGGCAACAGGTCATGGATCAAGACAAATGTGCCGAACTGATAAATTTGGCTTTCCGTCTCGTTATGTTCCCCGTTTTAAATTTGTTAAAGGATTCCAAACGGGGGATATCGTTAAAGCTGTTGTGACTCAAGGAAAGAAAATTGGAACCTATTTTGGACGAATTGCTGTTCGTTCAAGCGGGAGTTTCAATATCACCTCGAAAGGGGCAATTGTTCAAGGAATCAGTTACAAATACTGCACAATAATTCACAAAAAGGATGGTTACTTGTATGCAGCCTAGAACCCGACCTCTGTTTCCTCTCACCACTGACCTGATTACAGGTTCAGTGGGAGTCTCCACAGAGGAAGAAAGATGAACATTACTATTTTAGGCTGTGGTTATGTGGGAACCGCAGTTGCCCAATACTGGAATCAAACATTAGGATTAAACGTTACAGCCACAACGACAACCCCTCAACGCGTGGCAAGTTTAGAAACCGTTGCAAATCGGGTTGCCATAGTTCGAGGGGATGATGCAGACGGATTATTATCACTCTTACAAAATCAAGACGTTGTGCTGCTGAGTATTGGCGCAAAAGGGGCAAATGTTTATCGAGAAACCTATTCAAAAACGGCTGGAACGTTAACCTCTATTTTACCCAAACTTCCCCAAATTCAACAGATTATTTATACCGGAAGTTATTCGGTTTATGGCGATCGCCAAGGACAATGGGTTGATGAAGATACCCCCGTTAATCCAGCCAGCGAAAATGGTAAAGTTCTCTGGGAAACCGAACAAACATTACTCAACGCCGCCAACAATCATTTA
>JBMDYE010000263.1:0-1844 GCA_048595135.1 Planktothrix sp.
AGCGGAAGTTCATCATCATTCATCGTTAAAAACTCCTTAGTAGAATTAAGTTAAAGCGGGTAAAGGTTCAGATAGAAATGCTAAAATAATCTGCTGTTCAGGAATTCCAGCGTCAATTAATTCTTGAGTAATTCCCTGTTCAATTCCATCGTATTCAATATAAATTTTTTCATTCTGCATCGTGATATAAATTAAATTCCCTCTGATTCTTCGCCCTTGATCCCAACCGACTTGCATCAGAGCATAGCGATCGCGTGTTTCATCAAAAACAACATCTAATCGAATCTCTCCGTGAGAAGGACGAAGTTGAGCATATTTTAAGAGGATTTGTTTGATGATATTTCGGTAGGTCGCTGTGGTATCCATTGTTGAATTTCTCCTTTTTTGATGTCTACAACTAATAATTTTAATGGAATTTCAGCAATTGCTAGTTCACCAACGGGCTCCCTGAAAATATTGTTATAAGTGATATCAGCAACCGCTAAATACAGCACCCGTTTTGGATCAACCTGAGACAGTAAAATTCGATAAAGCATATACTGCCCGATGGCTTGCTGTAAATCTGCAATTGATGATTGACCTCTAAACTCTTTAATTTCAATTGCAATATTGATGTTATCTTTTTGGGCACTAATCAATCGTCCTTCTATGGATTCTAACGGCTCAGATTGTCTTGCAGCTAAGTCAACAAATAAAAAACGTTCACCGTAAGAAATTACATAAGGATCATCGGTAATTTCCCACCCATCTTTAACTAGAGCTTGCTTAACAATTTTATGAATCGCATCTCTGGCTGGCATTCCCTCCTCCTGAATATAGAATTTGCTAAAGTTGAGCTAAAATTACTCAAATTCTGAGTGTTTGGACAGGTTTTAATCATTAGCTTTTCTCCAAATTTTGCGTAATTCATCTAAACAAACCCATTGACCATTCTTTTTCGCTTCGACATATACCCAACCATTAACAGGACTACCATTAATTTTTTGTGCTAAAGGACTCGGCTTGTGGAATTCCTCTCCTTTGTAAAGGACAGTACCTTTAGAGGAGATTTTTAATCCTGTGGTGATATAGTTGTAACCGAATTTCTTAACGTTTTCCTTGGTCAACCTGACTCGGAGTGGGGTTGCTTGTGTAAGAATTCCCGCATCAAAGAGTTGAGGAAAATAGACATGAACATGATTATTTTTCTGGATCGAAAGGTTTGGGCTGTCTTGAGATGGCTTAACACGCTTGATAGAGACTGGACTTGATTTCTTTTCCTGTTGTATTTGTCCAATGTTGTCAAAATCAATCGGTAGCTGATAAGCCTCAACCTGAGATGACTGGGTTTTGGATGATTTAGGTTGTCGGTTAGGTTTCATCTGTCTCGTCTCCACCCATTTCAGTAGATGGGTACGCAAGCTGACTGGCATTTGTGACAAATCACTATCGTTAAGCTGGATAAGCATAGGAAAGCTACTGGTAAACGTCTTTACCATCTTGGCAGTTACCTCTGATTTTTGTCAAGGTTACTGTAGTCTTATGATTAAGCTTTATTTTTTGGAGTTGCTCCAGGCAAGGTGAAATTCATAGGGTATGATAGGGACAAGGAGAAAGGGAAGCAGGTCAGTGCTGCTCTGCAACTAATGCCTTTCAGGTATTGAAACACTGTTGCCTTCTGATTTCGGGCAGAACCCTTTCTCCTATTCGCTCTCAACAAATCCATCCTTCATCCTCCTTCGGTTTCCAAAACCAAATTAAAGTTTCTAACATTAAGGCTGACTGTCCAAAGGCAATGGTATAACGAGGTTTATCGTCTAGCTTATTGTCTATTGCATAAGCTTGAAATTGCATTGGTAAGCCTA
>JBMDYE010000264.1:0-10476 GCA_048595135.1 Planktothrix sp.
AAATTAGAACTAACCGCAATCATCACATCCACCGCCCCAGTTTTAATCAATTCCTGACGAATTTCTAATTCAGAACCCCGCGCATCGGAGGCAGAATTCGCCATCACAAACCCCGCCCGTCCGGTATTATTTAAAGCCGTATAAAATAACTGAATCCACAGATAATTCGCATTGTCTACCTTGGGTTTCGCAAAGGGAAATCTAGGGTCATTTTCCAATCGTTCCTTATCCACTCCATCCACATTAAACGGCGGATTTGCCATCACAAAATCAAACTGTTCGACGCACTTGTGAATATCCTCATAATAAGTATTTCCCTGGCGGATATTCCGTAAACCCGAAATCCCATGTACCGCCAAGTTCATCTGACATAATTTAACGGTTCCTTCCGTCTTTTCTTGACCATAAACACTAATAACAGTATTGGGATCACGTCCTAATTTTTCCCGCACCCGCATTGCACTTTGCACAAACATTCCCCCCGCCCCACAAGCCGGATCAAGAATTAAACCGTGATCCGGTTCTATCACTTCTACTATTAACTTAACCACCGAAATCGGCGTAAAAAATTCGCCCCCTTTCTGTCCTTCTTTTTGGGCAAAATTACTCAAAAAATACTGATAAATTTCCCCAAAGGCATCCTCACCAATTTCTGTAAATTTAATTCGATTAAACGTTTTTAATAACTCTCGCAGCGTCGGCTTTTCTAAACGATTATAATCTTTCAGTAAAATCCCTTTTAATTCTTCATTTTCATCTTCTATCGCTTTCATGGCTTGATTAATTGCCGTGCCAATATCTTCGGCTTCCGGCAAATTCAGCAAATAATCAAACCGAGCTTTTTCTGTTAAAAATAACGCCCCTTTTGCTTGATAATCTACTTTCCCCACACTGCGACGACGGGTACTCACTCCCGCTAATTCCTGTTCGACTAAACTGAATTTATAATCCGCATAGCGCAAGAAAATCAGCCCCAGGACGGGTACAGAATATTCTGAGGGTTTGAGTTTGGAATTCGCCCGAAGTTCATCGGCGGCTTCCCAGAGGCGTTTTTCTAGTTCGGTATAGTTGGCAGGCATTGATAAACGTTAGTCGTCTAATTATTGTATTGATTCTCGCTGTTGAGCCGGAAGGAAACAGCGAAGCCATAAACTATTATTTTAGCTTGTTCCGCTTATCTAGCACTACGAAATCTTAGAATAGGGAACAGAGGCAGGGCTGTTTTATTTTTGATCGTAAATTTGTATGACCTAACCCCCCAGCCCCCTTCCCTGCAAGGGAAGGGGGAGCAATTAAGGAGTAATTAATAATTTTTGATGTTTAATAGTAGGAATTCTTCCCCCCTCTCCTTGCAGGAGAGGGGGTTAGGGGGAGAGGTCAGAGAGGAATCTGTCTACAGAATGCAACATCCCTGTCCCACTCCCTAGCAAATAATCCGTTAAAATAAACCTTGAAAGTATACGTTCACTCAAAATTGATTGAACCCACAAAACAGGGTGCATCTGTACAGTTAGCCACACTCCCAGCAGGTCGCATGAAACTAACCAGACCACTATCATTACAGCCACACCTCCGTAGAGACGCGCCCAGGCGAAGCCATACCGAAGGTTATTGGCGCGTCTCTACCTTGTCACTATCGCTTCCGATTATTTTGATATTCGCCACGATAGAAACGGCCCAAGCCCAATTTCTGCCGCCTCAACCGTTATCGGTTCCCCCACCTGTATCGAATATTCCGATAATGGATACTCAGGGTTATACATTAGGAGTGGGCGATCGCATTCAAATTGATATTTTTAACGTTCCTGAATATAGTGGAGAAAATGGCAAACATCAGGTTTCCCTGGATGGGTCTTTAAATTTACCCTTAATTGGTCGTGTGGTCGTTCAAGGGTTAGGAATTGACCAAGCCAAGGAAATTATCAAAGAACGCTACGGGGAATATTTAAAACGCCCCTTAGTTGAACTTAAACTGATTGCGGCTCGTCCGTTACAAGTGGCTGTTACCGGAGAAGTGCAACGTCCAGGTTCCTATATTCTATCTTCAGCAACTGGAACTGGAAACGCAATGGCAACACCGATTGATGGTAATTCTCCTTCTTTAAGGTTACCAACAGTAACTCGCGTGTTGCAAATGGCGGGAGGAATTACCCCCTCTGCGGATGTCCGACAGGTGAAAATCCGCCGTGCTAATGGGGGTTCTGGAGAACAAATTCTGAATTTGGATTTATGGCAACTGTTGCAAACGGGGGATTTAAGCCAAGATATTACGTTACGGGATGGCGACACCATTTATATTCCCACTACAACCGAACATAACTCCCAAGAATCTTCCCAATTAGTGGCGGCAAATTTTGCCAGTACCAATAATCAACCGATTAATGTGGCTGTTGTTGGGGAAGTGAACCGCCCAGGAACCCATATTTTAGCGTTGGAAGTAACCCCCTCCTCTCCCGACGCCGGACAAACCCCCGACGGTTTACCGTTACCAGCCAGTGGCGGCGGGTTCACCGTCACCAAAGCGCTCAAACAAGCGGGAGGAATTACGGCGCAAGCGGATATCCGCCAAATTGTCGTCCGTCGCGTTACCCGGACGGGAACCGAACAACAAATTGCGGTGGATTTATGGAAACTGTTGCAGGAAGGGGATTTAAACCAAGATGTGATGTTGCAACAGGGCGACACCATTGTGGTTCCTGCTGCAAAAAATAGCGAAACTGGGCAAGATAATGAAGTTGCCGTCGCGAGTTTTTCTCCCGATACCTGGAAAATTAGTATTGTGGGAGAAGTCGTTTCACCGGGCGCGAGAACCGTTGTTCCGAATACCTCCCTCAATCAAGCTATTATGGCAGCAGGCGGGTTTAACGAAGCCCGTGCTAATAAAAAAGAGGTGGAACTCATTCGTCTACATCCGAATGGAACCGTTTCTCGTCGTCAAGTGCAGATTAATTTATCCGCAGAAGTGAACGAAGAAACGAATCCAATCTTGCGAAATAATGATGTAATTTTAGTCGGACGTTCTGGGGGTGCTGCTTTTCGAGATGGGTTTGGGACTGTGTTAAATTCGTTAAGTCCGATTAATAATTTTTTAGGCTTATTCCGATTTGTTAATATTTTTTAAGCAAGCTCTCAGCATCGTGCTTAAGGGAAATTAACGGCGTCTGGAATTGCTAATCACAGGTTCCTATTACTTGACGATTCTATAGCAGGAGGCAGGAGGCAGGAGGCAGGAGGCAGGAGGTAAGAGGAGGATTCTTAATAATAGACACAATTACAGCCATCCTATCTGTCAATCACCTGAATGCGTAGCGCTATATTCATCTTTGATTCTTACCTAAACTTGCCATGAAAACTAGGAAAATTTCCCCCAAGAAATCCTCGGTTAAAAAACTTTCGGCGGTTTCCTCGGAAGCGGAAACTGTGAACCCTGTTGAACGCATTTCCTCTACTCGTTCCCTTTATTATGATGCGGATTTATTTCCAGTAGATTCCTATGCAGAAAGACGATTTAACTTTTGGAATGTGATTTGGAAACGGGCAGTTATTGTATTCGGAATGACCACCGCCGTTACCGCCGGAAGTTATATTTGGACGATTAACCAAACGCCGGAATATGAAGGATCATTTCAACTTTTAATCGAACCTCGTCAACAAACAGAATCTCAACCTGAACCCTCCCAAAATCAACAATTAGATGATAAATCTCAAGTTTTAATTTTACAAAGTCCAAAGTTAATGTCAGGAATTCTCAAACAAATTCAAACCCGTTATCCTGATGTAACTTATGATTCGTTATTTGATAAAAAAACCGGACAAAAAACTTGGGGAGAAGATAAACTGTCCATTCAACCGTTAAAAGATACTCGCATTGTTGAAGTGAGTTATCGAGATACGGAACCTCAAAAAATCCAGTTTATTTTAGGAAAAATTGCCGAAGGATATTTAAACTATAGTTTACCACAAGAACAAGATCAACAAAAGAAAATTCGGGAGGAACAGTTAAAGCGGATTAATCAAGAAATTGCTAAGTTAGAACAGAAACAACCTTCAATTCAACAAGCGATTCAGAGTTTACAACAACAATATAATTTTATTGACCCCCAACTCCAAACCCAATATTTAGCCGAACAAAATAACCAACTACAAGCCCAACGGTTAGAAACAGAAGCCCAACTGCGTCAACAAGAATCTTCTTATCAAACCTTACAAAAACAGTTAGGATTACAGCCAGAACAAGCGTTAATGGCTTCTGCTTTAACTCAATCACCCCAGTATCAAGCGTTACTGAAAAAATTGTTAGATTTAGAAACAACCATTGCGATCGAATCGGCTCGTTTTAATAGTAATGCACCGCAAATTCAAGCGTTATTAGATCAGCGATCGCAAATTTTACCGTTATTAGAACAAGAAGCACAACGAGTTTTAGGACAAAATTCTAATCAAGTTAATCCTGAAATTCTGCGCTTCCAAGATTCAGTGCGACTGGACTTAATCCAGCAGTTAGTGTTGGCGGCTAACAACATTGAAATGTTGAAAATTCGGAATCAAGTCTTAGCAAAAGCAACTCAAGATTTTAATCAATATGCTCAACAATTTCCCTCGGTTGTTCGTCAATATGGCGATTTACAACAACAGTTAAAAACCACAACGGATCAACTTAAAGAATTAACCACAAAACGTCAAGCGATGCAATTAGAAGTAGTTCCCGAAACTAAAAAAGCGGAACCTTGGGAAATGATTGCACCACCGCGCATTCCGCAGCAGCAAAATGGAGAATTAATTGCAGTTTCTCCTAACGTTCCCTTTAATTTAGCTCTAGGAGGATTAGCGGGTTTACTACTCGGAATTATCTTAGCGCAAATTGTCGAGCGGTTGAATAATGTTTACCACAGCACCCAGGAAGTCACCCAGAATATTCCTTTACCATTATTAGGGGTAATTCCGGCGAGTAATGATGCCTTAATGCTTCCGGCGGCGGTTGCACCGAGAGTGGATATTTCGAGTCTTAGTTATCCCGCTTGTAGCCCTTTTCAAGAAGCATTTCGCGCCTTAAATGTTAATTTACAACTGTTAAATACCGATGGTTCAATTCGCGCTTGTGTGATTACTTCTGCCACCCCTGCGGATGGAAAATCCACCGTTGCAATGAATTTAGCACAAGGCGCCGCAGCAATGGGTCAACGGGTTTTATTAGTGGATGCAGACTTACGGTGTCCTCGCATTCATACCCTGTTAGGACTACAAAATCAGCAAGGATTAACAAATGTTTTAACACAAAAGTTAGAGGTTAAATCGGTGATTCAATCGGTTCCTGGGGAAGAGAATTTATCAATATTAACCGCCGGAGAATTTTATCCTGACCCAACGCGATTATTATCTTCACCTCGGATGAAAAATATTATGCAGCAACTCCGAGATTCCTTTGATTTAGTGATTTATGACACGGCGCCCATTTTAGGGTTAGCGGATGCGAATTTACTCGCCACTTCTACCGATGGGTTAATGATGGTGGTGGGACTGGGCAAAACTGACCGAGAAGCGTTTAGTTTAGCCTTACGAGAAGTTCACACCGCCGGAGTTCCAGTGTTGGGAATGGTGGCAAATGGGGATAAAAAAGAAACCCATTATTATCGCGATTATTAAACAGTAATCAGTCGTAGGGGCGGGGTCATCCCGCCCCCAATGAATCACCTGATCTAATAACGATTGACTCATTCAATTGGCTGTGGGAATTTGACTTTTTACCCACTCCCGAAATAAGCCAATCCAAGCATTTTCTCTAGTCGTTTTCTTGAGTTCCAAAAAGTGCATAATGTCCCTTTGAGAAAGAAAGGGAAAAGTAGGAGAATTATCAGTTTCTCTGTAAGCTTCTCCTGCTAATTGATAGAATGTTATATTTTTTCCATCATACCGCCAAACTTCCGGCACACGAAAAGCTTTATAAAGTTCTAATTGATTAATAGAGCTACTGGTAATATCAATCTCAATAATTAAATCAGGTGGCGGGTCTTGTTGCAGGTCAATTTGCTCTTTATCCCAGACTAAAGGTTCATTTTGAATATAGTAACATTGATCGGGTTCAAAACCTCGGTTTAAATCTTCCCGTTGACAAGTTCTCGATCCCAAACTCCTCACTTCAATCTTTAATTCTTCAGTCAGAGTTTCTACCAAACGACCTAATAGTTTTTTGTTACCTTCGTGGGGATCTAAAGGTGTCATAATTTCTAGTAAACCTTGATCATAAGTCAAGCGAATCCCCGACTGTTCTGCTAAATCTTCTAACAGCAATTGATAGGTTTGCCAACTAATATTTTTCAAAAGAACATGATCCGCAAGGGGGTTTTGTTTCTCTTGAGGTGACTGGATCGAGGTGGCTGTCATCTTATGATACCTGCGCGATCGCTCTTAATTATATCATGTTTTACTGGTGTCATTATGAATTCGGGTTTTGTTTGGGCGGGAAAACCCCGCCCCTACGAATTGTTTCGGTTAAATTTTTTATTAAGAATATTGAACTTTTCTTAAGATTTATACAGAATTGTATCGAGTCATGGATGAGTTATTCATTGAGGGTGAGTTGGGCGTTTTTAAGGGTTAGGATAAAAGTAAATCTATAATTTTACCTCAAAACGAAAAATTAAATTATGGGCATTGCTACAATTAACCCAGCTACAGGGGAACTGGTGAAAAGCTTTGCAGCCTTGACCGATGCGGAAATTGAGAATTGCCTAGATTTAGCTGATCAAGCCTTTCGAGATTATCGTCGCATCCCCATTCAACAGCGATCGCAATGGATGCAAAACGCCGCCAACCTCCTCGAACAAAATGCAGAAACCTACGCCCAACTGATGACGCTGGAAATGGGAAAACCCATCAAAGCCGCGATCGCAGAAGTAAAAAAAAGCGCCTTAGTTTGTCGGTATTACGCCGAAAATGCCGCCGAATTTTTAGCCAATGTCCCCGTCACCAGCGACGCCAGTAACAGTTATATTTCCTATCAACCTTTGGGTGCTATTTTAGCCGTGATGCCTTGGAATTTTCCCTTCTGGCAAGTCTTCCGGTTTGCGGCACCTGCATTAATGGCGGGAAATGTGGGTTTACTTAAACACGCCTCCAACGTCCCCCAATGCGCCTTAGCTATACATGAGATTTTTCAACAAGCGGGATTTCCTAACGGCGTCTTTCAAACCGTATTAGTGGGTTCCGATAAAGTTGCTCAAATCATTAATGATGATCGGGTTAAAGCCGCCACCTTAACCGGAAGTGAACCCGCCGGAGCCAGTTTAGCATCATTAGCCGGAAAACAGATTAAAAAAACCGTTTTAGAATTAGGAGGAAGCGATCCGTTCATTGTCCTGGAAAGTGCAGATTTAACCGCGGCTGTTGAAACCGCAGTCACGGCGCGAATGCTCAACAACGGACAATCTTGTATTGCTGCCAAACGTTTTATATTAGCCACCAGTATTGCCGATGAATTTGAACAACGCCTTGCAGAAAAATTTGAGGCGCTAAAAATCGGTGATCCGATGTTACCCGACATTGATGTAGGGCCGTTAGCGACTCCAGATATTCTGCAAGATATTGATCAACAAGTCCAAGCTTGTATTGAAAAAGGAACTAAAGTTTTAACCGGAGGTCATCCTTTAAAAGACCGTCCAGGGAACTTTTATCCCCCTACAATTTTGACCCAAATTCCCCCAGGAACGCCTGCATATACCGAAGAATTTTTTGGCCCCGTGGCATTAATCTTTCGGGTCAATCATTTAGATGAAGCTATCACCCTTGCTAATAGCACCATCTTTGGTTTAGGTGCGAGTGCTTGGACAACCAACGAAGCCGAACAAACCCGCCTAATTTCTGAATTAGAAGCAGGCGCCGTGTTTATTAATGGCATGGTTAAATCCGATCCTCGTTTACCCTTTGGCGGCATTAAACGTTCCGGTTACGGACGGGAACTCAGCAGTTTAGGAATGCACGAGTTTGTCAACATCAAAACCGTTTGGATCAAATAGTAGGGGAGGCGAAACCCCGCCCCTACAGAACCTAACCAGAATTCAAATAACCTTTCAAAATATATCATCATGAACACAGCACAATTGTTAGTTCAATGCCTCGAAAATGAAGGGGTGGAATATATTTTTGGATTGCCTGGGGAAGAGAATATGCAAATCCTTGAATCCCTGAAAAAATCCTCAATTAAATTTATCACCACTCGCCATGAACAAGGTGCCGCCTTTATGGCGGATGTCTACGGACGTCTGACGGGACGCGCAGGCGTTTGTTTATCAACATTAGGCCCTGGTGCGACTAATTTAATGACCGGGGTTGCGGATGCGAATTTAGATGGGGCGCCGTTAGTGGCAATTACAGGTCAAGTGGGAACCGACCGAATGCACATTGAATCCCATCAATATTTAGATTTAGTGGCAATGTTTGCTCCGGTTACAAAGTGGAATGCTCAAATTGTGCGACCGAGTATTACGCCGGAAATTGTTCGCAAAGCCTTTAAAATTGCTCAATCAGAAAAGCCCGGTGCGGTTCATATTGATCTGCCCGAAAATATTAGTAATATGGCCGTTGAGGGGTTCCCGCTGAAACGAGATAAGCAGGAAAAAGTTTATTCTGCTTATCAAAGTATGAATGAAGCCGCCGTTGCTATTTCTAAAGCGATTAATCCGTTAATTTTAGTGGGAAACGGGGCATTACGAGCCAAAGCCAGTGCGGCGGTGACAGAATTTGCCACCCAGTTAAATATTCCGGTTGTGAATACGTTTATGGGAAAAGGTGCGATTCCTTATACCCATCCCCTTTCCTTATGGACAACGGGTTTACAACTCCGCGATTATATTAGCTGTGGGTTTGATAAAGCGGATTTAATCATTTGTGTTGGGTATGATTTAATTGAATATTCCCCGAAAAAATGGAATCCCCAAGGCAAAGTTCCAATCATTCATATTGGGGAAACGCCCGCAGAAGTGGATAGCAGTTATATTCCTTTAGCAGAAATTATTGGGGATATTTCTGACTCTTTGAATGAAATTTTAAGACGTTCAGATCGGACGGGGAAACCAGAACCTTATGCGTTGAAATTAAGATCGGATATTCGCAGTGATTATGAACATTATGCCAGCGATGATGGCTTCCCAATTAAACCGCAAAAAATTATTTATGATTTGCGGCAAGTGATGGGGCCAGAAGATATTGTGGTTTGTGATGTGGGCGCCCATAAAATGTGGATGGCGCGACATTATCATTGTGAACAGCCGAATACTTGTTTAATTTCTAATGGGTTTGCGGCGATGGGAATTGCCATTCCAGGGGCAATTGCAGCTAAATTAGTTCATCCTAATCGCAAAGTTGTTGCGGTGACAGGGGATGGCGGGTTTATGATGAATTGCCAAGAATTAGAAACCGCTTTACGGGTGGGAACTCCGTTTGTAACGTTAATCTTTAATGATGGCGGTTATGGTTTAATTGAATGGAAACAAAATGATCAGTTTGGTGACTCGGCTTTTATCAAATTTGGCAATCCTGATTTTGTGAAATTTGCAGAAAGTATGGGATTAAAAGGGTATCGGGTTGAGTCAGCAACGGATTTAGTTCCTGTTCTGAAAGAAGCGTTATCTCAAGATATTCCGGCGGTGATTGATTGTCCTGTTGATTATCGAGAAAACGCTCGTTTTAGTCAGCGTTCTGGCGGGTTATGTTGTCCGATTTAGGAATATTTGTGTAGGATTCACAACCCCGGTTTCTTTGAGAAACCGGGTTTTTTAGTCCTTACCTTACTAATCGCTATAAATGGGTGTGCGATCGCACTTTTTTTTAAATATATTAATTTTAACTTATTTCAAACAAGGTAACTATTTAAAATTGTTGTTAATCTGATAATTTTCAATTTCTTTTTCTAAACCGTGATTAGTATTAATAGCTTCTCCCGATAAGGTTGTAGGGATTTTTAAACTAAAAACAACAACTAACTGATGATTTTCAATATGAATATTATTAACATTAACAACACTTTTTTCGGTAAGCAAACTATCAACGGGAATCTGAGGGGGTGACTGTCGTTTATATCCGGCTTCTTCTAACCATTCAGTTACTTCGCGCCAACTTTCAATTCTCGCATCTAACTTATCAACTAAACTTTTCACATATCGATACAGAGTCACACAGAGGTCTGTTTTCACGCCTTTAACGTTTTTTCCCAGGTGTTCTGCAATTTCAGCCGGACTATATCCACACAACAACCCTCGTAAATGTAACTTTTCCATCGGAGTGAGGCGTTTTCCCTTGGCTGAGGCGAGGTCAGTATAAAGCGTTTCCAAGTCCCAATGTAGCGTCGCTTCGTTGAACTGTTGATCAATAGAAGTCATGATGCCTAACCCTTAACATCCTATCACTACCATAACACAAATCCTGTTTGAATACAGGGAGCAAATAGGATTAATCATTTTATACTAAGTAAAGCTCAAGCCT
>JBMDYE010000265.1:0-3706 GCA_048595135.1 Planktothrix sp.
TCCAATCCGTTCTCCGTCAATAATATGACGTTTTAACCGTTCTTCTACGGGGAGATTAGCATCGCCAGAGCGATCGCGTTTTGTGGTTTTTCCTTCAAAAAGAGTGGTCAATTCTCCTAACGGATCATAAACACAAACATCTCCATCAAATTGCCGTTGATCATAAATTAATTTGCGGCAAACCTCTTGATGTTCGGGGTCAATTTTGGCTAAGGGTAAAATCTTATTTGCACTAACAATAGCGGAATCTAACCCCACTTGCATTGCTTCATGAAGGAAGACGGAATTTAACACTTGTCGTGCGGCAGGATTTAAACCAAAGGAAATATTAGAAACCCCTAATAGAATATGACATCCTGGCAATTCTTGGCGAATTTGGCGAATCGAATCAATGGTGGCTTTCCCATTATTTCGGTCTTCCTCAATCCCTGTCGAAATCGGCAAAGCTAAAGGATCAAAAAAGATTTCATGGGCAGGAATGCCATAATTAATGGCAGCATGATAGGCGCGTTTGGCAATTTCAAATTTCTTTTCAGCCGTTCTTGCCATTCCGTCTTCGTCAATGGTTCCAACAACAATGGCAGCCCCATATTTTTTAGCAATTTCTAACACTTTATAAAAGCGTTCTTCGCCATCTTCATAGTTAGTCGAATTGAGTAAACATTTACCCCCAGCCACTTTTAAGCCGGCTTCCATTTTTTGCCATTCGGTGGAGTCTAACATCAAGGGTAAATTAACGTTAGTAACGACGCGAGACACCAATTCACGCATATCTCGCACCCCATCTCGCCCCACATAATCCACGTTCACATCTAAAATTTGGGCGCCTTCTTTAATCTGAGATTTCGCTAAGGAAACTAACCCATCCCAGTCTTCTGCATTCAGTAAATCTCGGCATTTTTTAGACCCACTAGCATTCAGACGTTCACCAATAATTAAAAAGGAGTTTTCCTGTTCATAGGTTTGGGTACTATAAATCGATGCGGCGGAGGGAATAAACTGGGGAATTCGTTCTTTGGGTTTGAGGGTTTTGGAAATTTCAGCTAAGGCTTGAATATGATCATAACGGGTTCCACAACAGCCGCCAATTACCTGCACTCCCAAGTCTTCTACAAAGTGCATTAACGCCATTCTTAGTTCGATTGGCGTTAATTTATAATGGGCTTTACCGCCAATATTTTCCGGTAAACCCGCATTAGGAATACAGGAAACAACAAAGGGGGAATGTTCCGCTAAATAGCGAATATGTTCTTTCATTAAATCGGGGCCAGTGGCACAATTTAACCCTAAAATATCAATTTGATAAGGTTCTAAAATCGTTAATGCAGCACTAATTTCTGACCCGACTAACATCGTTCCAAAGGCTTCCATTGTCACGGAAACCATGATGGGGCGGCGTTCTCCTTTTTTCTTAAAAACGTCTTCTATTCCGTTTAACGCGGCTTTAATTTGTAGGACATCTTGGCAAGTTTCTACAATGAATAAATCCACGCCGCCATCAAATAATCCTTCGGCTTGTTCTGCAAAGGCGTGATGTAGGGTATCAAAATCAATATGTCCCAGGGTGGGAAGTTTGGTTCCGGGGCCCATTGAACCTGCGACAAATCGAGGTTTTTCCGGGGTAGAATATTCTTGGGTTAAACCTTTCGCTAATTCAGCGGCAGTTTTGTTTAAATAATACGCTTGATCGGCTAAATCATATTCGGCTAAAACAATAGAAGTGCCACCAAATGTATCCGTTTCAATTACATCAGCACCCGCTTCTAAAAAGCCTCGGTGAACGTTAGCAACCGCTTCGGGTTTTGTATGGACTAAATATTCATTACAGCCTTCATAGTCTTTGCCGCCAAAGTCATCGGCGGTGAGGTTTTGGGTTTGTAGGTTGGTTCCCATTCCCCCGTCAAATACAATGACGGGACGTTCAGGACTATGGAGGCGGTCTAAAAATGCGCTTTTCATAGAAGGTTAATTATAGCGATCAAGAGTAATTTTACAATTTTACACTAGGAATTATGCAAAGAAACTGAGTTTCTGGGAAAAAGTATAAGTTTGAGCCTGAGAGAATTAGGAATAAGCCGGGTTTTTAACGCTGATACTAAAATTAGATAATCTGTAACATGGTTTATTGAAAATAATATTAGAAAAAAGTTGATGTAGCTCACCAGATAAATTCCTCATCTGACAGTCAGGGTTTTACTTGCTACTGTGGGATTCGTGTCAGCTTCGTTATGACTACGGCAACTTGGGTAAATCAGAATTTTTAGGCAATTTGGCAGGTCATTATAGCAGGCAATGATTTTAATTGAAGTAGACGTTTATAACCCTCTTGCGTCAGATTGCAAAAATTCTTGATGCCTCTGAGGAATGGGCATTACCGGAATTTTCCAACGAGCCTTCTAAAAGAGGGTCAGAATAAGCACTATGGCTATCAATACTGTTAAACAAGAAGATACGCTTTTGAAGGAAAAACCGGCTCCTTCATCAGAAACATTTGTCAGCCCCCAGGCTGATGTTAGTTCCTCCCTGCGACGCCCTCCCGGTAGCGGTGGTGGCGGTGGCGGTGGTAGCGGAGGCGGCGGCGGCGGTGGTGGCGGGGAAGAATCTGCAACCAACAACCTCTCCTTTCCGGTCATCTGGTCAGAAGGAACAGCCCTCGTGCAATCAATCCCCGTGACGGACTTCTCGTTTACAACACCCTACGATGTAAGTGGAGACGGGGCGATAACCGATGCCGACAAGATTGATGGCTACTTCCAGTTTGCTCAAAAAGTCCCAGGTAATTTATGGCAAGCTGGGACGTATACCGCTATGGCTGGTCAGACGATCAACGTTAGTGGAATTGACTGGGGGGACAGCCTAGAATCTCGACCCTTATCCGTTGGAAAGCCAGTTCGGGTCGAACTAACCCTCTATAAGGATTTAATTTCAGGAGATATCGTAGATGCTAACGGAAATTCGGTGACAAGCCTAACAACGTTCCCCATGAAAGTCCTGGCAAATCCCAGCAGCCCCAATGAAGTTCAAGGTGCAGGTGCAACGGCATACCCAATTGACGATATAACAACAGTAGAAGATGACAGGCTGAATGCAGTTGCTGGGACTGAGGCGACCGTTTATTCTCCTGAAACGAGATTGGTGATCCAACAGTTGGTTGGTGAAGTACCCCAAGAAGGGTATCTGGTCTGGAATGATAATGATAATAAATGGACAGATCCCGATCCAAATGATGCAATTGGTGTTAAAGAACCATTGACGGGTCTGACTTTTGCGGGAGAACTCAATGTCGGAGGTAAGGTGATCTACGGACTCTCTGAGGGTGGATGGAAACCGACATCTGCTGGAAAATATCGAATCACGTTTGATCTCCCACTTGACGGCAATGCCCAACTTGACCTGGCAGATGTGATTAATGTTGGCGGTGAAGGCGAAACAGGATATGCAAAACCTCAGATATTAGCTAACAATACTGCTAATCTCTCTTACGTTGATGTTCTGGTTGTAGCGGGTGGTGGTGGTGGTCGGCGACCTCTCTCTGAACTCACTCCTTTTGAAATTGGTAACAATCACAATCTCAACCCCTTGATGGCTGGAGTTAACCCATTAGTTCCACAAATTTAATCTCAGTAATCTGGTGCATACTACCCCGAAGCGCACTAGAGAAGACTGCTAAACCCTTTTCAGGTAGAGAGAAGAGATGGCAGTCTCT